>DATKWR010000479.1:0-4617 GCA_035529475.1 Sedimentisphaerales bacterium
CCGACGCGGTTAGTATAGGACCTTCATGCCGGGATGTGGTTCCTGCCCGCCAAAACACCCCAAAACCGCAAATAAGGTTTGACTTGAACGGCCTATTCGGGTACAATAATTGCTGTAAAATCCGACGATCGGACCGTGAGGAGGTCACACGAGGATCGCCGCTTTAACGTGCTCTTTTCATCAGGCCGGACGCCTATGCAAGTGGGCTGAAAGACTTCATCGCTTTGTGATTTGGAAACGAGACTATGAAACCGAATCAATTCATTTCGGCGGTTCTTGTCGTGGCTTGCGCACTGCTGCTGCCGAGCGGCTGCGAGGAGCAGGCGGCGGCGCCGCAACAACTCAATCCCAACTGGTTCCTGCAATTCGAGCAACTGGCCGAGCCCGCGGCACCGGTCGCCGCTGTAACAACGCCATCGGTCAGAACTTCGCCGCGGATTAGTTTCGAGAAAGTCGTACATGATTTCGGCTTCGTCAGCCCGGAGACCAGTAGTTTCTGGGAGTTCAGGTTCAGCAATGCCGGGACCGGCACCCTGAAGATTGAAGAGATCGAGAAAGCCTGCGGCTGTACGCTGCTCTCGCTGGACAAGACCGAATATGCTCCGGGCGAAACGGGGACATTGGGGGTAAGGTATCTCGCGGACTCTCAGTTCGGCCCGACCACAAAACAGTTGTGGATCCACAGCAATGACCCGACAAATCCCGAAGTCATGCTGGCCATCAACGCCACGATTGCGGCCAAGGTCGATTACGAGCCGAAGGCCCTGAACCTCGTGCTCAGGCAGGACAATGCGGGCTGTCCAACGCTCAGACTCGTCAGCCTCGATAACCAGCCTTTTGCCATAACACACTTCACATCGACCGGCAACAGCATCACCGCCGACTTCGATCCCGCCGAGGAAAAGACGAGCTTTGTGCTCCACCCGAAGGTCAACATGGACAGCCTTGAAAGAACGCTCAACGGTATGATCGAGATCGGCTTGAGCCATCCGGAATGCAAAAAGGTCACGGTTAGCGTCAATACGCTCGCGAGATTCAGGGTATCGCCAAGGTCGATTATCGTCCGCGGGGCCCAGGCGAATCAGCCTGTCGTCAGAACCGTCCGAATACTGAACAACTACAACGAACCTTTCGAGATGGAATCCACTTCATCCCAGAATGGAACTGTCAGGGTCTTGAGCAACGTGCTGGTCAATGATGGTTATGAGCTGGAAATCGAGATAACGCCGCCGGCGGACAGAACAAGAACCTTCTCCGAGACACTTTATCTGAAGATGAAGGACGGCAGGCAACTGGAAATCTCGTGCAGTATTTTCTATTCCGGAGCAACTTCTGCTGCTGCATCGGAATCTGCACAGCAATCGAAGGAATGCAAGGTTTGTGGACCCCGGCTAATCGACCCGGAGACGGGCGCAGTCACAATACACCGGACCACTCAAGCTGACAAAGGCTCTTAGCCGCGCCGGCATCGCGATGCACAAAATGCACTGGCACTTGGGCCGGCTACGGATAAACGACGAATAAGAACCGCTCGTCACCGACGGATTTGACCGTGGCCCGCATGGACTCGTTCTCGCCGGCTGCACCTTGCAGAGAGAAGTCTGCCACCCAGGAGCCGTCCGGTCCGGTTCTTCCGAGGGTCTCGCTCGCATTCGAGCGTCCTTCACGTCCATCAACGGCCAGTAATCCATACGGCGCCGGCGATGAAACGTCCCGCGAATGAACCGCCCGCAGAGCAATGGTGCGCAGCCGCCCGTCGTCGAGACGTCGATAGAGCAGAACCGGCTCATCGAGAGCCCTCTCAAACTCCAGCGGCCCCGCGAGCTGTCCGGCGTTGACAAAACCCACATCCCAGAAGGCCTGCTCGCTCAAGGGAGTCTCCGCCAGGCTCGCATCTCCAAGTCTCTGTGCCAAGGCCCTGATGGCCCGCGACTTCGCACTACGCTGCTTTTCGGCGCGCTGCATGGCCCGGGCGCGCAGCAGCGACTCCCGCGCTTTGTCCGTCTGGCCGCGATCCGCCCAATAGCGGCCGAGCATAAGGGACCCGTCCAGGGTGCAGGGGGGACTGGCTTCAATGGCGGCCCGCAAACGTTCGGCTTGTTCGGGCGTGCGGAAACAGCGCTCGAAGGCCAGAAGCATTCTTGTCTGTGTTTCACTTTCCAACAAGGTATCCATTGCCTTCTGTATCCGATCGCCGCTGAAGTACGATTCGTAATGAGCGATCATCACGCTCGACGAGGGCTTGCCTGGTTCGCCGGACTCGACCGCTCCCGCTGCCGGATCCTGCCGACGATCCCGGAAAATGTAGATACGCTCATTCTCCTTTTGCATCTGCAGAGAGTCTTTTGCGAATACTTCCGATCCCCATCCGGCGGTCTGCAATGCATCTCGATAGGACGTCAACGCCTCCTCGGTTCTGCGCTGCTCGGCGAACCGCCAGATGGTATGATCGTCCTTGAACAGTCCGCTGGCCGAGATGAGCCGCTCCGCCTTGTTATCCTTCAGAAAGGAAAACTCCGGCGGCTCACGGTAGGTTCCATAGAGCGCCGCAGGCACCCGGGGCATCTGGCCGTACTTGTCCAGCAGGGTCGCAAACTGTTTGCTGATTGATTTGGCCATCTCGGCGGCAATGCCGTCGGCCTCGATCTTGTACACGGATCCAGGACTTTCAATCCCCATCATGGCACTGTCGTGATCGACCCGGCTTTCCATGTTGAACGGGACCGTCGGGGGCGCATTCGTGTGATTGGCACGGGCCGAGCCCGGAAACAGCGTGTCACTCACCTGCAATTGGATGATCGCTCTAAGCCGGCGGTTGCAGAGAAAAGCCTTCTCCTGAAGCTCAAGTATATCGATCGTGATGAAAATGTCAGGTAACGGCCCGCCCGGCTCAGGCCAGGTCCCGTATGGGTAATATTCAACCTTCTCCACGTCCGCAAGCCGGATCAGGGCCTTCTGAAACTTGCGAGTCGCTCGATCGAGAAGCGCGTGAGGATTCTGACAAACAAGCACGATGCTGCGCACGCTCGCTCTGTCGTCGCTTTCCGCCGAGGTGCTGCCGACCGTTTGCACGCCGTTCTTCGCTTTTACCAAGGCAACATGGGCCTGGCCCCAGGGCACGTCAAGCCCGCGAAATGATTCGTTCGGCTCTTGTGGCTTCAGTTCTGCGGCTTGGCGTGTAAGGATCACCGGTTCCTGTCCGTAATCGGGGAACGGCCATTCAAAAAACACCAGCACAAAAGCTACAAATGCAATCACGGCCACGGAACCGAAACCGACCGGCTTTCCGGGCGGCGCACCTTTGGCGGGCCGAAGAAGAAAGCCGAAAACGAAGTACAGGAACGTCAGCAGCGGATTGAGAAAAACGAACGTCAATAGCCAGAAGATTTTCGTGCCCCGTCGCGGCCCGAAGACCGGATAGAATTGGCGCTGGAGCAGACAATGGATCAGCAGCGCCGACCATATAATCAGGTACACTCCACTAAGCACATACCAAGGCATCAACTCACCATGTCAAAAAGATTTTCGATTTATGATTTTCGATTTTCGATTTGTGCCCTCGGCATGGCGCGGCCAAAATCGGCAATCGGCAATCGGAAATCGGCAATTACTTGTATCGGCCATAAGGTACTCCGCCTGTAGCACTTAACAACAAAAAAGCTGGTTATTCTTTGGGGCCTGGGCGTCCAACACTCAAGCCCCCATCCTCGCCATAAAATCCTTTTTAACAAGCAGTTATGGTTCGCATAACGCTGTGGCGTTCTGTTTTTCCTGGCCAGGACAGAAGTCCTCGCTCCATTTGGCCAGGCGATTTTTTTTATCTTTTTTTTGAAAAAAGTTGACAGAAGGCAATTAGGTGTTATATTTGTAATAGTTAGCATAGTACAAGTATCAGAGGTTTGCTTATGCAAATTCGTATAGACAACGCTTCCGGCAGGCCCGTTTACCAGCAAATTATCGACCAGGTCAAGCGCGACATCGCCCTGGGCCGGCTGGTTAAGGATGAGAAACTTGCGACCGTCCGGCAATTGGCCGGCCAGCTTGCGATCAACCCCAACACCATCGCCAAGGCATATCGTCAACTCGAACAGGAAGGCATCATCGTCACGAGGCCCGGCGCCGGCGCCTTTGTCGCGAACCTCGACAGTAACTTGAGCAAAGCCGTCAAGAAACGAGTCGTCTGCGAGGAGCTTGAGCGAATCGTCGTCGAGGCGTTTCACATGCAAATCGACGGCACCACCCTGCTGGAATGGTTCAACGACGCGATTGAAAAGTTCAATTTGCCACCGAAAGAAGGGCGAACCGATGAATGAGAGCGTAATCCAAGTGGAAAATCTCGTGAAGTACTACGATGGCCGGTGCGTCCTGGACGGCATCGACTTTGCCGTGCCGCGAGGCTGCATCTATGGGCTGCTGGGCCGCAACGGCGCGGGCAAAACGACGATTATCCGGATTCTCTTAGGGCTGGAGCCGCCAACGCGGGGACGGACCTTGCTGCTGGAGACCGACTCGGCGAGTCTGCCCGCCAAGACTCGCGGCCGGATCGGCTGCGTCGCCGAAGGCCATAACCTCATCCAGAACTACAAGGTCGGCCGGCTGATCAAGCTCTGCAAAGAC
>DATKWR010000480.1:0-9278 GCA_035529475.1 Sedimentisphaerales bacterium
GTGCGGGGCATCGATTGCCTGATCTTGGCGATTGAAGGCAAGGAAGCCCTGGGCACCTGGGCGGATGCTCATGTCGTGACATCGCCCTGACAATGGTGAAACGGAGGTGTGCAAATATGTTGTACGAGTCTGTGGTCACGCGAAGCTTAAGCATTGGTATTGTGCTGTTTTGCAGTTGTGCTCTCTTTGCTGAATCGGGTGACAAGGTTCAGAAGACGGGATTCTCAATAACTGCTTTGCGCTGCGAGTACCGGGAGAATCCGTTAGGTATCGAAACCGCCATGCCTCGCCTTAGCTGGGTTATAGAGTCGGAAACGCGGGGACAAAGACAGTCTGCATGTCGTATCCTGGTCGCCACCAGCCTCAAAGATCTCCAAATAGACAACGGGAATCTCTGGGATACCGGCAAGATATACTCCGACCGGAGTGTTCATGTCGCCTACCAGGGTAAGCCTCTGCAATCACGTCAAAAGTGTTATTGGAAGGTAAAAGTATGGGATAAAGACGGCCTACCGTCGGGTTGGAGCGAGCCAGCCTGGTGGGAGACGGCCCTGCGGACCCAGGATGACTGGTGCGGCCAATGGATTAGTGACGGCCGGGAAAACCCTGAGGAAGATGAGGATTTCTACACGGACGATCCGGCTCCGTTGCTTCGCAAGGTCTTCAACCTGGACAGAAAAGTGCGTCGTGCCCGATTGTATATCAGCGGTCTGGGATACTATTCAGCAAGTCTCAACGGCAGACCAGTAGGAGATCATCAATTGGATCCTGCCTGGACCATGTATTCCAAACGCATCTTCTACAGTACCTATGACGTGACCGATCAATTAGTCGAGGGAGGCAACTGCCTGGGCGTGATATTGGGTAATGGGTGGTACAACCCTTTGCCATTGCGTATGTGGGGACACCTGAATCTGCGTCAACATTTGACTGTCGGACGTCCCCGGTTGATCGCTCAGCTCAACGTCGAGTTTACAGACGGCTCAGACACGGCGATCGTAACCGACTCGAGCTGGAAGGTCACAGAAGGCCCTATCATGCGCAATAGCATCTACCTGGGCGAGGAATATGACGCACGAAGAGAAATCCCCGGCTGGGATCAGCCGGGACTCGATGACTCGACCTGGGCACAAGCCGCGGTTACACAAGCTCCGGCAGGATCGCTCCAGGCTCAACCTTTGCCCCCCATCAAGATCACAGCTACTCTCAAACCGGTCCGAATCAGTGAACCCAACGAAGGGGTATTTGTTTTCGACATGGGACAGAATTTTACCGGCTGGGTTCGTCTATCCCTGAATCTACCGAGAGGTACCACGATCACACTGCGCTATGGTGAGCTATTGCATAAGGACGGTACCCTTAATCCTATGACCAGTGTCTGTGGGCAGATTAAGGGCAAACGAAAGACCAAGGACAGTCAGACCATTAACGTGGGTGGACCCGGTGCGCCCGAAATTGCCTGGCAGGCAGACACCTATATTGCCAAGGGCGGTGGCCCAGAGCTTTATACGCCACGATTCACGTTCCATACCTTTCGCTATGTTGAAATGGCAGGTTACCCTGGAACGCCGACACCGGATATGCTACAGGGTTTGCGCTTGAACACGGCTGTTGATGAGGTCGGTAGTTTTTCCTGCTCGAATGAGCTGTTCAACCAAATCCAACAGATGTGCACGTGGACCTTCCTGAGCAATATGATGAGCGTTCAGTCCGACTGCCCGCACCGCGAACGGTTCGGGTACGGCGGCGATCTGGTCACGACATGTGAAGCGTTTATGTTGAATTTCGATATGGCCAACTTTTATAGCAAAGCCGTGTGGGACTGGCACGACAGCACCCGGGACGATGGCATGTTGACCGATACGGCTCCTTTTGTGGGGATCCAGTATTGCGGCGTGGGTTGGGCCATGGCGCATCCGCTGGCGCAGTTGCAATTATATAAGTACTACGGGGATCAGCGCATCATGGAACAGCAATACGCGACATCCAAACGCTGGTTTGACCTTGTGACCTCGAAGGCCGAAGATCATATTATTAAAGCAGGATTGAGCGACCATGAGGCGCTGGAAAAGGCCCCGGCTCCTCAAATGGTCACGCCGTTGTACTGTGAGTCCGCTCGCATGATGGCAAAAATGGCCGAAATCATGGGAAAGGACCGGGAGGCGCGAAACTACGCGGACCTGGCGGACAAGATCAAAGCCGCCTACCTCAAACGTTTTCTGGAGCCGGGCACAGGCGTTTTCTCACCCGGCACTCAAGCGGCCCAGGCCTTTGCCCTGTTTTTGGATATGGCTCCGGAGAACGAACGCGAAGCCGCCGTAAAGCATTTGGTTGAGAACATCATGGTAGAACGCAAAGGTCATCTCTCAACCGGCATCTTCGGAACTCGATATGCGCTCGATGTCCTTTCGCGCGAGGGATATGGCCAAGTGGTGTATGATGTTGTTAACCGTCGAGACTTTCCCGGCTGGGGCTATATGCTCGCAAACGGCGCCACCACACTTTGGGAACACTGGGAAATGAGCGACAATACGTTCTCCCATAACCATCCGATGTTCGGGTCCGTGAGTCAATGGTTCTTCAACTGGCTGGGAGGCATTCAACCCGAGTCGGACGCGGTGGGATTTAATCGCATTGCGATTCGGCCGCAACTCATTCGAGATTTGGATTGGGTACGCTGTACGTACGATTCAATACGTGGTCCGGTTACGTGCAACTGGCAGCGACGGGGTAATCAAGTATCTCTGACCGTTCAGGTACCGGTAAATGCGACGGCGAACATATACTTGCCTGTAGATTCTCTTCGCGGAGTAACAGAAGGTGGGCAGCCTCTCGATCAATCCTCTGATGTTGACTATCTGTGGAGTGAGCGAGGCCATTTTGTATTTCGCATTGGGTCAGGCCGATATTCGTTTGTAATTCCTTGTTCAGAGTAAACTTCGGCCAGGATCCGGGGATGTAGTGGCGATAACAGAGAAGCCGGCGAGCCGATATGTACTATTTTCGCATAGGTTCAATCGGCGGAAGCGGTCCGAAATCACCTTTAGCAGCCGTTTTTACACTGTATTTTTTGTACATCCAGTGATCACGATACCACGTGCAAGGGCGAAACTCGTCATTGAGAGAAGTCATTTTCTTCGTCATATAGCTTCGCAAGTGTTTAAGTTGCTGCTGATATGAAGGATCGGCACTGACGTCTTTTTTCATAAAAGGATCGGTTTTGCGATCGAACAGCAGCTCCTTGCCGTCGCGCAGATATTTTGCATAGGTGAAGCGTTTATCGCGCACGGCTCGCCACTCGTAACCATTCATCCATTGAAACGTATGCCCCATTCCCTGAAGAAACGCCGCTTCGGGCTCAGTTCCTTTCTCACCTCGAAGGATGAAGCTGAGGTCACTTCCTTCGACCTCGCCAGGTAGCTCATCCTTCAAGGCCATCAATCCAAGAAGGGTGGGCATGATATCCGGGGTATTGATACAGGTCTCGGAGACGCCCGGTCTGACGTTTTTGGGATAACGCACAAGCAGAGGTACACGTGCAGCTTCATCGTAAAAGGTCAGCTTAAACATTCTGCCCTGGGAGCCGAACATCTCGCCGTGATCGGAAGTAAAAACAACAACCGTGTTACTGGAAATGCCCACGTCGTCAAGCTTGGTCATAATGCGGCCGAACTGCTCGTCAAGATTGTTGACCATTGCGTAGTAACAGCGAAGGCATTCGGGTAAACCCTCTTCAAGAAATTCCTTTTTCCATGCCCTTTGACCATTGAATGCAAACCCCGGATACCGGTCCATATACGGGTCTGGTGTATCCACGAAATTCTCGGGCAAAGTGAAACGCACCTTCTCAAATCGCTTATAATTTGTCGGAGGGGCATTTCCCCGGTCCCACGGATCGTGGGGTGGATTCCATGAGAGGAACAGCGCAAAGGGACGATCCTGCTTTGCCGCTTCATCCACATAGTTTATCGCTATGTCCGTGAACTCCGTCGGACCATGTTTGCCTTCCAATGTGACCTTGATTAACTCTGTATCCTCGGCATCCGTATAGTAATACGAGTGGTAGCTGGAGTGATTAAAACTGTAAGCTGCCCAGAGTCCGTCAAAACCCAGACGCTCCGCACCTCTTGAAGTAGGTCGGCCGTGTTGATCATTCAGATGCCATTTGCCGACATAGCCCAGGTTATAGCCTGCCTCTTTGAGTACATGTGCAATCGTCGTGTGATTGGGATTCATGTTCACTTCATTGATCACCATACCATGACCGCTCGGATACTTACCTGTGAGCAGACTGGCCCGATAGGCCGCACAAACCGGCATTACGGATACCGCATTAGAGAATTGAACAGACTGCGAAGCAAACGTGTCGATATTCGGAGTGATTGCTTTTGTGTTGCCCGTGTAGCCAAGTGCGTCCGCCCGCAACTGATCTGCAAAAATGAAAATTAGATTCGGCGGCTTCGACTTGCTGTCGGCGGCAAGCCAGCTTGGCAACATCGCAGCACCAATCGCCGCTGATGTTGTTCTTAAGAATTGGCGCCTTTGCATTGGTTTACCCTCACTGTTCGTTTGAATCGGGATCTCCCGTAATTGTATATCCTTGCTCAGCCACACCGCCGAGCCTCTTCTCTAATAGAATCTCAAATCTGTCTTAATAATTCAAGCTTTCGGGCTGCTTCGCGAAAATTTATCATCCTGAAAAGTACCCAAAGATACGAATCTGGCGGCTGGTTGCCATTTCCTGCACCTACATCCCCCGGTGGTGATTCTTTCTGAAGAAATGCGAACCGCCATATTCCACGTCCTGATGCACTTACAAGGCTCGATTTGTTGGTCAGACGCAGCTTACTACGATTGATACACCGTTACGGATTTGATATCGTATTCGGCGGGACGCGCTGTTGCATGGCTGAGTTACTCTGAAGCAGCCAGTCCGGATTGGCGACATGTTTTCAGAAAAAGAAAGGAAATGGCTATGGGTGCTCCAGGGAAAAGGGCGCTTGGACTCGTCACGACTCTTTGGGCGTTGCCAGTGGTGTTCCTCGTGGCCACTTCGATTGCGGCTGAAGGCGTACGAGGACCGGCGGTACTTGTTCCAGCCTCTCTTGAGCACCACGTGGACACGTTCAACGAGCACGATGAGGAACTCTATCCTCAGCACATCTCCAATGAAAGGGCCTGGGAATTCCTCAGAGGGAACATACCGCTTTTTGAATGCCCTGATGAGGACTTCGAGCGGACTTATTACTTCCGCTGGTGGACCTACCGCAAGCACATCAAGAATACCACAGACGGCTTTGTCATCACCGAATTTCTTCCCCAAGTAGGATGGTCGGGCAAGCACAACACTATCAGTTGTCCTGCTGGGCACCATTTCTATGAGGGACGCTGGCTTCGTGAGTCCAGGTACTTGGATGACTATTCGACCTTCTGGTTTCGCAAAGGCGGCAGCGTGCGAAGCTATAGCTTTTGGGTTGCTAACGCCCTTTGGGCGAGGTATCTGGTAACGCTGGACAAAAGCCATATCGTCTCAGGCGTGAGAACGGCCGCATCGTTCCCTGGATAGACGAAAATCTCAATCCTTACACGGGTGACTGGATCGCTCGTACACGATTGAAGGCCTGGAAGGACGGTACCTGGGACCCACGCAAGGGTGGCAGAGAGCGAGGCAAGGACTACAACCATTCGACATACTGTGACCTTATCATCACAGGGCTCGTTGGCTTACGTCCGAAACCAGATGACGTTATCGAAGTCAACCCCCTTGTGCCTGACAACACATGGGATTGGTTCTGCCTTGATAACGTTCTCTATCATGGCAAGATTGTCACGATTGTGTGGGATAAGACGGGCAGAAAATATAATATAGGACACGGTCTGCAAATACTCGCCGACGGTGAACAGATCGCCCAGTCAGATACCCTTGCCCGTCTCACAGGTCAACTGCACTGAGGAGAATCCATCCGGAGAAGCCAAGATGAGTCGAACGAAATGGACAGACTATATTGCAGTTATCGTATCACTATTGTTGAGCCTTGCTGGTCCGGTCGAAGCTGTCGAAAGCGACAAGTTTGCGGCCTCCAGCGAGTTTGTCGAGGATCCGGTGGCCGTACGATATGCCTGGGGAGCCCACCCCGTCGGCACCTTCGGCAACCGGGCCGGCCCGGCGGTTCCGTTTCGCACGGATGATTGGCCAGCTTGGGTTGACTACCCCTTCGGCAACGCAAGTGAAACACCGTCTTCAGATGCGTTAGATGTTCCTGACCGCGAGACCGCCGAAGAGCAGGCATGGCAGCGCAAGGCGGCACAAGCTCGCAGGGTGTTGAAAGAATATGAGGCATGGAAGAAGGGCCGAGAACCAAAGGATGAGAAGTAGATTCGCCGGCTTGCACTATACAGATGGAAAGACGATAAATCCGGACCTCATCCTTGAGTTAGTAATAGCTCATATCACCCGTTGCTATCCACCCGCTACCAGGTCCGTTCCATTCATTGACGCGTCTGTTCTCCATGGTAGGAAGATTGTGCTCGGGACTAATGACTCTCCACTCCACGTGATTATCGCCGAACAGTTGACTGCGGCCTGTCGCATCCGGATTAGGTGAATACACGGCACCCTGGGGACTGGCCAGGTTCCTCTCATTCCACGACCAACCGTTTCGACCATGGTTGTAGCGATACGCACCATCGCTGACATCGAGATTCAGAATCTCCGCCATCAGCAATCTTCGTGCGCTGAGTGTTCTGCCGGTCAAAAACTTCTTTGCGTCCGGACTGCATTCGTTGTCCTCAAGTAAATCCGCCCTGCCGAAATAACTGTACGCAAACTCTACAAAGTCATGGTTGGGCCAGTTTATTTTCTTGATCCATTCCTGCATGAATTCTCCGCTGCAAGTCGGACAGGTGACCAGATCGGTTGCGGTGCCGTTGTGTTCATAATCCGCACTGAAGGCACCAATATATGGATTGATGCCTGCCATGTTCCACATAACCACGCCCTTGCTCTTGGCGTTCGCCAGCGGTTTGTTGTTAATATAATGGGGGTATGGATTTCCGCCCCACTTGTTGACGATAGCCATCACCGCTGCATCATTGTCGTTGGTGTACATCTGTATGGCTGTCCCCCATTGCCTTAATCGACTCCCGCAACTGATCCGTCTGGCCGCATCTCTGGCTTTGCGCAGGCTCGGCATCAAGATGGCAAGTAACAGGGCAATCACCGCGATAACAACTAACAGTTCTATGAGTGTGAAAGCTTTTCTTTTCCACATAGTGCGAAACCCTGATATTCTCCATCCAACCACGTTTCGCAAAAACCTTCTGCTTTTGAATCTCATTATAACTGAACTTTTGCGAAATTGAAGTCAGGCATATAGGATTTCAGACAATCCGTTTCGCGATTTTCCTCAAAATAATTGGGTGCCGTATGATAACCTATTGCCGGGTCAGCCGTTACGTATCACGTTTTAGAAAGAAAAAATTGAAAGAGAAGATTTTTTCTTTCCAAAATCATGCCTAACTCCGCCTTTACTCGAGCAAGAACAGGAGCTAGTCAAAAAGAAATGCGTACGCCCTGCATATTCTTGTTGACAAAACGCAGGACGATCTGCTATAAATAAGCTGGTGTCGTGTCCGTATGGCTTGGCTTCTGCGGATTCCGGCTTTCCTACGGGCACAGCTTCCTTCGTTTTTCGGGCATATTAGGAGGATGTATTGTGCAGAGCACTAGATTTCTGCAGCTTTGTGTTTGGCAAGTGGGGACTTTCTGTATTTCAAGCAACAGATAAATGCTGGGCATCGAAAGGAAGGAGGTGGTTTCAAGTCTCAAAACGACATCATAAGTGTATGCAGTGTAGTGAAGGTAGAAATCCTTGTTGGTGGCTTTGGCGTGTGGCCAAAGCATAATCAGCAGTACTGCAATTTCCTTGGAGGATGAGTATTATGTGCAAGAATCTGATTTACTTCATGTGTTTTGTTTTGGCCCTGGGTGTCTCGGCGAGCGTGACCAACGCGGCCATAATTGCCTACTGGCCGTTTGACGAGGGTGCGGGGGATGTAGCGAAGGACGTTGTCGGCGGCTTTGATGCACAACTCACTAATGTCGATTGGGTTGCGGGCCAATTCGGAGGTTCCGCACTTCAGACCGACAGGAGCGGCGACGAGATCCTTGCCGGTCCAGGCCCCACACCGACGACACAGGACCTGTCAGTAGCCTGGTGGATGGTGGACAGCTATGATAGCTACGAGACCGTGATGAACAAGTGTGAAAACGATAGCACGGCCGGTTACTCTATGCTGCTGCGACCCGTGGCTGAGAACAACCAGTTGCTGTTCCGTATCGGAGGCTTCCAGGCCTATGGCGGTTGGGGATCTGAATGTAGCCTTCCTGCGGGTGCTTATAACAAGGGAGAGTGGACGCACATCGTGTGCACGTATGACTCTGCCACCGATACTGCAACAGTCTATTGTAACGGAGAGTTGGTGCCGAACGGCAACAACAATCCCAAAACGGGCATTGCCGGTCCGACCGGTTACTGCCAGGGGGTGAATGATCCCGCCCAGCCTCTGTACATCGTTGGCCAGCGGGAGGGTTTCGGAGGTATAGTCGATGAGGTGGCGATTTGGGACCATGCATTGTCGGCCAATGACGTGATGTCCGTCTTCACCCTTGGGCCGCTGGCTCTGGATCCAAGACTGGCCGGCAGACCAAATCCGGCTGATGGGGCCACGGATGTTCCCCGGAACGTCGTTCTGGGATGGGGTCCGGGAGAGTCGGCTATCGCCCATGATGTTTACATGGGCACGGTTTTCGACGATGTCAACAGTGCCAGCAGAACCAATCCGCGGACTGTGCTGGCCAGCCAACAGCAAAGCGCCCCAATTTATAATCCTCCCAGCCGTCTCGATTTCGGCCAAACCTATTACTGGCGCATCGATGAGGTCAACGCCCCAACAGCCAAGCCCGTCAAGGGCCTCGTATGGAGCTTCACCACTGAGCCGGTTGGTTATCCCGTTGCCGGCCAGACAATAACGGTCACCGCATCCAGCGCTGAAGCAGATCAAGGGCCTGAGAATACCGTGGACGGCTCCGGATTGGCCGATGACCTGCACTCCGATGAGCTTACAGCCATGTGGACCACCGCCTTGGGCGCAACGGGACCGGCCTGGATCCAGTATGAGTTCGACAGGGTGCTCAAACTTGATCAGATGTGGGTATGGAACCATAACGGATTGTTGGAGCCAATGATAGGCTTCGGCTGTAAAGAGGTGACCATTGA
>DATKWR010000481.1:0-41280 GCA_035529475.1 Sedimentisphaerales bacterium
TCTATCTGCGGGTTGCCTGCTACGTGAACGTTGGTCAAATTCCAAGTCTCACCAACCGCATTCAAGATCGCATCTTCCGTGGAAGCCATACTGGAAAGGGCGAGGAATCGCAGTGCCGAGCAAAGGTTCGTCTTTCCGGCATTATTCGAGCCTATCAGCAGGTTTAACCCAACCGGTCTGAACTCAAAATTGAGAAGACTCTTGAAGTTGTTGACGCGAAATCGTTTGAGCATATAGTTTTCTCCTGAGTCTCCACATTGCCTGCGGAGGATTCCAGATAAAGCCAAGATTCAGAACACCCGCAATACTATAGACCGGGGCGTGCCGTTATCAAGCAAAAAAACCTGCATCACGAATGCGAGCGGATTGGACTTGGCAACCTGCCGGCTTGGATCGAACTTGAGAACGGGTCTCAAACGGAGACGCGTCAGCGGCTGTCGGGGATCGGGGGGGCGAAGTGCTTGAAGTCGATGGAGTCTTTGAAGGTGATTCTGTCGCCCCAGTAGCGGTAGGCGCCGAAGCTGTAGTTGCGAAGCACCGGGTCGTTGCGGATGTGCGAGACGTAGATATACACCGGCCTTAAGTTGCTGAACGCCATACCTCGCACCATGACATTTTCCACGTCGCCGGCGGTCGGGTCGAAGGGGACCCAGCCGTACTCTTGCAGATAGACCTCAGCCCAGTTATGCCGGGTCGAGGTCGAGCCATACCCTACCGTATAGCCCGACGCCGTCCGCGCGGGGATGCCCCTGGCCCGGCACAAAGCCACAAACAGGTCCGAATACTCCGTGCAGTCGCCTTTGCCCAACTGAGCCGCCTTGAGGGCGCCCCAGTCCTTGCGGCCCAGGATGCTGTATTCCATGTTGTCCAGGACGTGGTCGTAGATGTTCTTGACGATGTCTATATCCGTTTCGCCCTCGATGCCCTCGGCGATTTGCTGGATCTCCTGATGGTCCTTCTCTATGTACTTTTCGCTCCTGAGAAAATCTTCAAGCGGCTCGCTTTCAGGGTAGCCCGCCCGGCGGTTCAATCGCGCGGTGAGCAGGTCGTACTTGAGCAGCTCGGCCCTGACGGTCATTACCACGTTGACGTGCCTGTCCGGCTGGACGAAGACGAATTCGGCGTAGCGATTGCCGTTTTCGTCGAAAATCCTCGACGGTTGCGGCGAATAGCTCACGCTCAGGATGTTCTGGCGGCTCTCAATCGTCTGCGGTACTATGATGCGGAACTCCACTCTTTGCGTTTCCCCCGGCACCGAAAAATCGTACGACAGGTCGAATTCGACCATAGGAGTGTACATGAATGCTCTGTCCGGTCCGCGTTGGCGGTCTTTCCCGGGCTGCGGCACAAAACGCCCCCCCGCTTCCGCGGCGGACGCCAAGCCTGCCAATAGAAACGCCACAACTAATTTTCGAAACGTCATTTAGCTTTCCTAACGTGGGTTAGAAGCATGGGTTGCCCGAACACTCCCATTATACCGCATTTCCCGGCGGAAGGTTCATCGTTATTGCGGAGCGCGCGTGCACGCGAAAGTCAAAATCGCAGTTTTTGCAAACTCAGGTGTCAAAATCCTGGACATCTGTATGCGGATCGTTTAGGATTTACCTGCGACCCGCGAATGTCCACAGGGTCGCAAGGCTTGGTGGCGAAGCCACGAGCTTAGCGAGAGAAAAACGAAATGGAAGACGTTTGAAATGAAAAGGAGGCAAAAATGTCCCGATGTTACTGTCGAGCCGTGCTTGCAGTTCTGGTCATTGTGTTTGCCTGGGTGAACGTTTCCTGGGCCCCTATCGCCTTGACGGTCCTGGGGGTCTTGCTGGCCGTTCTGACGCTGGGCGGCGTTTGTTGTTGTGCGGCCAGACGCGAGCAGAAGGCAACAGAGGCAGGCGCTTCTTCTTAGCGGGCCAGGACGTTCAGGCCTTTGCGGATGGCGTACCGGCGGACGGACTGGATCTCTTCGAGCGTTGGGCGGCGGTTGATCGCCGGATGGCCAGACGCCTCGTAGCACGGCCGGTACTGGTCCATGACGTTGATGGTCGTTCCTCGGCTGACCTGCTCGGCGAGAAAATCGATGGTCTCGAAGCTGCCGGCCATGTTCTCGGGCAAAATTAGATGCCTGATGAGCAGCCCCCGTGCGGCCAGGTCTCTCTCGGTACGAAGGTCGCCGACCTGGCGGTGCATTTCCCGGACCGCTTCGCGGTTGACCTTCGGGTAGTCAGGCGCCGCAGAAAACTCCTCGGCGACCCTGGGGTCCGAATACTTCATATCGGGCATGTATATGTCAATGAAGCCGTCGAGCAGCTTGAGTGTCTCGACGGAATCGTAGCCGCCGGTGTTATAAACGGTCGGCAGGGTCAGACCTTGCCCGCGGGCCAGTTCGAGAGCGGCGAGGATCGGCGCAATCACGTGCGTGGGCGTGACAAAATTGATGTTGGAACAACCGTGACGCTGCAATTCGAGCATCGACTGAGCCAATTGCTCTATTGAGATCGGCCGGCCATGCCGGTGATGGCTGATATCGAAATTCTGGCAGAAGACGCAGCCGAGGTTGCAGCCGGCAAAGAATATCGTCCCCGAGCCCCCGCTGCCGACCAGGACGCTTTCCTCGCCGAAGTGAGGACCGATAGAGCTGACGACCGGCTCATCGCCGATGCCGCAAAACCCGGTCTGGCCGTCGCTGCGCTGAGCTGCGCACCGGCGAGGGCAGAGCGTACAGGGGGCCGTCAAATCCCGCAACCGCCGAACGGATTGGCTGGGCTGATCGGTCATGGCTGGCCCGTGTAGGACATCTCTCGCCTCTTCCCGACCGGCTGCTTCTTTCCTGCCTGGTCGGGTTACCGTGAAAACGCCGACTTGATCTGGTCTATTGTCACTCCGAGGACGGTCTTGGCAATCGCATCGAGGTCGTTCTCCGGGCCTTGCAGATGAAACGTCCGGTGCACGTGCGAGATCGTCGCCCCCGGCTTCAAGGCGGCCGCGGCAGAGGAGGTCTCAAGCTCGTAGAACGGCCCCATGGGTTTGGCCCCCGGCGCGGGCGGGCCGTCGTTGTATGAATTCACAACGTCCCCTTTATAGGGCTCATCCTGGAGCTCCCACATCGAGTTGACGTAGTCGAGGGCGCTGGCGGGCTTGTTGTACTGCACGATGGTCAGCACCTTGTTGACGGCGTCGTAGCTGCCGAGCACCGGCCTGGCGCGCTGAGGCGATAGGCCGATCTTGCTGCGGTATTGCCCGTCCCCGCGGAAGAAGAGGACGCCATTCTTGACGACCAGCCGGTCCGCCGGAACCTTGCCGAAATAGGCGTCGTTCACGATGGACCCGAGCTGATTCTCCGATCCCGCCTCGAATGGGACCACAATCGTCGTCGCCGGCGACGGATTGAACATGCCGAGAATCCAGATGGAGAGCAGCCCGGTGTCTTTTTCCCAGGCTTTTTCGCCCGTGTTGGTGATCTTGTTGACGGATTCAAAAGCGACGATCTTGACGTTGTCGCTGGACATCACGCCCAACCTGTCGCCCGCCTCGTAAGGTTCGAGGACGCGGACCTCGCGGTCCACCCGCACGTCGAAAACGGTGCGGGAGTAATTCTCAAGCTGCATGTCCTTCTTGAGATGTGCGCTGTTGGCCGACCGATTGACAAGCTCGAACGGCTCGGTATCGACCGCCGCGGGGGTGAACCAGTGCTCGAGGTCGAACGGCACACCTTGCTTGAAGAAGACCGAGAATTGTCCGCCCTCGGGCCCGATCCAGAAGCGGTCCTCGCCGCCATAGACGTTGATATGGAGGGCGGTCTTGCCCGAAGCGACCAGCGCCCGGTTGATCCAGCCATAGCTCAGGCCGTCGGCGCCTTCGGCCGTGCTGGTCATCACCCTGCCTTGCAGCTTGGGCAGCACGGCCACCTGGCCTTCGCCCTCGGCGTCCGATAAAACGATCACCTCCGTGTTCTTTTTGAGGAACTCCAGGTCGTCACCGAACGTCTTCTTTGCTATGGCCATTTTCGTTTCTCTCTCCAGACAGCCCGCCAGGACCCCGACGCACAACAACACACTCAGCATTCTCACGTGCACCATGACTTCTCTCCTTTGTATTCAAATCGAAAGGGAAGATTTTCTCTTTCCAGAAGTATGCCTGACTCCAATTGTTCAGAACTCATATTCACGCTCAATCGTTTCGCAAGCCCACCCTCGCCCAACTCGCTGCCATCATAAGGCGGCCCCCACAGCCGGTCAAGCGGCAAATCGGCGTTTTCTCAAGCCGTGCGTGGAAGGCCCGGCCGACCTCCTGGCGCCGCAAACTTGCCGCCCTTGTCGCTTTAAGTAAAGCCCACAATCAGCCGATATAAAGTATGCGTGCTTTTTCCGGAAAGCGGCTTGGCCGGAGAGAGGATTTTCCGCCGAGCCGCAAATCCAATCCGATCGCGAATGAATGCTTGTTGTGGAGCAGCAGCATCGATGATTGAAAGTCGCGCTGTGACATTGCTTGATGAGCCTGGCCGAATCGGCAACGCTGCTGGCGGCCCGGAGACTTTGCGCTTTGAGCTCGACATCGCCGGCGAGCCGATGAGCTTCGGCGTGCAGATCGCCCGCAAACACATAAGGTTGTCGGATATCGTCCCGCTTGCACGCGCGTTGTCTGAGAGGCTCTGCCATGCGACCTTGCAGAAGCTGCGCGCCGAGGGCAGCGAAATTCCATGCTGCAAGGGCTGCTCGGCATGTTGCAGCTACCTTGTTCCGCTGTCGGTTGCCGAGGCGTTCAGGCTTACCGAGGACCTCTCCGCCCTGCCGGCCGGGCAAGGCACAGCCATGTTGAGCGCCTGCCTCAGCGCCGCCGAGCAGATTCTTCAGAAAACATCCGATAATCCCGCCGCCGGTGAACCATGTCGAACAAATGGCGAAGAGGAAGAAGAGCGAATCAGCAAATGGTACGCGGGGCTGGATCTGCCCTGCCCCTTCTTGTCCGAGGGGGCGTGCACCTGCTATGAAAGCAGACCCATCGCCTGCCGGGAACACTTTGTGACAAGTCCGGCCGCACAATGCATCGCCGGAGGAACATCTGAGCCTTCGGTCGTCCCGATGCCGGTTAGCGTTCTTGAGTGCCTGGGTCAGCTCTCCGCTGAGCTGGAGCAGCGCGAGGTCGAGGCGGTGATACTGCCTTTGGCATTGCCCTGGGCCTTGAAGAACCACGATCGCTCCGGCCGCACCTGGCCCGCCAGAATGATCGTCGAGCGCTTTATCGAAATCCTGCGTGAAACCACGAATGAACACGGTTTAATATCTGCCACAGAGGGCACCGAGAACACCGAGAAACTCATTCAGATACAGGATAGATGCTGATTAGCACTGTTTGATGTTCACCACGAAGAACTCGAAGAGATAGTCAATAGTCAATCGTCAATCGGAAATCGGTTCACCCATATGTCTTGCCTGTTTCATCCACGTAGATTGTGCCCTTGGCCTTCTCGATCACTTCGGCGGCTCTGGGCACGTCGTCGGGCTTTGGAACCTTGAACAGCTTGCCGCACTTGCGGCAGCGTATCCTTCGGTCCGCCGCACTATCCTCAAGCAGCCATCCACTCCCGCACCGCGGGCATTTGGCAATTATCTGCATCAGCAAGCACCTCAGATCAGTATTGCATCATCACACAAGAATCCCGCATTACCATTGAGACAGTGTTAGACGTTGCCTTTGCATCTTGTCGCACCCAGCAGGATTTCCTCTGCGGAGTGGACTCTGAGTTATTCATCTTCCTCATAAGGTCCGAGGAAACGTTCGCCGTTGAAATGGATCAGGTGCGTCGGGGACTCCGCGATCCAGACTTCTGTTTCCCAGGAGATATCATCGAGGTATTTCAGCAAGGTCCGGCGGTCAAGGAAGGCCGTCACATAAACGATCCCCGCGTGCGATCCCGCAAATAGTCGCTTCAGTTCTTGTCGTCGCTTTGGATTCATAGGGCCGTGACTCGTAACCGCCTCGATGAGAACAAGCCAGCCCTTCCCCCTGTGGTGAATGACAACATCGGGCATCTTCCCGTGCTCTTCGATCTCCACACCCAACGCTACGAGCGCCTCGGAATCGAAATATGCCCACTTCTTTCCCGTGTCGCCCACGTAGATAACTTGTCCTGCCGGCGTGAAAAGTGGACAGAAATCGTCGATGATCTTTTTGATCAGTACGTTCTGTCCCCCAGGGGAGAGTTTAATCTGCTTCCCACTGCGGAGCTTCAGCGGTATGCGACGCATCTCTCGCTCTCGCGCATAGAGCCGCTTCAACGTCTCGACAGACCTCAAGTATTCCTGCAATCGCTCATTCCAGCCCGGCTTGCCGAATTCTCGCAACAGCTTCAGTACCGATGCTTCGATTTGATAGACCGCATTCGGGCTGTTGGTCGGCCGCGACGGCCTATCGGGATTCAGCAGAACGATCGCCGCCTGCACGAACTGATGAACGGTCTGCCGCCGGACCGTCTCACGTGTGTTCGGCGCATACCGCTTGCCATATTGGACAGCGAAGAACTCCATCATGGGCGTGATGCCCATCAGTGGATCGCTTGCGTTCTCCCATTCGTCTTCAGGCTTGAGGTCAAGCAGCGAAAGAAGCGTCAAGGCCGAACGTTCATTCTGTTGCTGCCGTGGAAGCCCAAGTAGTTTCAAGACGTCCAGTGCTTCCGCGACCTTTTGCCTGGCTTTTTTTGCCTTCGCCTTCTTAACCATCGATGCTGCAAACCTTCTCCAAGACTGTGTCTATGGCTTCCTGATCCGGGATACAATCGTTCACGCAGTGACTGAGCCGGATCAGTTGTTCGCGTGTAGGATATCGCATCTTCCTCAAATCCGTGGCGTTGACTTGGGTATGCCCGCTGAAAAGGCGGAAGTATCGGTCAAACAGCGTAGAATTCAGATACACCGCCAATCCCTTCGCGAGATTCGCCGACAGCCCTTTACCGCCTGCGTGGAAGTAATTTAGATGATTTTCGAAACCAACCAGCGGCGCTCGTATCCGCTGTGGATCGTAAACCGCCGCGACGACCCTTCTGCGTTCCTCTTTGGCGGAGAATCGCTTGGTCAGCACGTAGTAACCCGCCGGAACCATGAGATATTGCGTTTGTTCCGACGTTGCAATCGCGTTCGGCTTCTTTTTTGATTCCACCGGCCAGCGAACGAAGCCATGCTCGAAATGGCACGGATACACGAGTGGCGCCGTCCCCGCTTCAGGCTTAAGCCGAAGATGCTCCCTCGCCCGAAAATCCACGACGCGCCCCGTTGAAACCTCTATCCCTAACTGTTCAAGCGGCACTCCGAACCGCCGCATTCTCTGCATTGCGTTTTCGTCGTCTTCATCTATCACCAGATGGATGAAAGCATCCTTGTCGTGTGCTAAGATTACGTCCTCGTAGGCCACGCGGCGTACACGAACATTGTGGAAATCGGAGCCTTCCGACGACGAGATAGTCACATGTTTAGGTTTATGTCTGGTCCGTATGGCGTGGAGAATCACGTTTTCCTGAAGAACGTCGTCATCCCGAAAAGCTTTCCTGCGCGACTCAAACACGTGAAGCCGCCGCATGGCCATCATGTCCAGCAGCGCAAGGCGAAAACGCCGAAAATAAGGTCCGTTACAGAAACTGCGAGGCGTAATCGCCACCAACTGCCCCCCTGGCCCCAGCATCTTTGCGGCCAACCATACAAACGCCGCATAGAGGTTTGAGACCTCCATCCCCGCCGCATCCAGCAACTTCCTTGTTCGCGACTGCCCATCGACCTTCCTGTAGGGTGGATTCAGGATTGCGTGCGTGAACCGTTTGGTCTCTCCGGCAAACAAGTCTTCTTCTGTCTGGGAGATGCCCCCGGCTATGAAATCGTCAACTCGCATTTCTCCGCGAAAACTTATGTCCGCTCTTGTGCAGGCAGCCTCACAACTGTCAAGTGCATTCTTCAAGTATGGAAGCATGGATTTGTCACTCTCGTATGCCACTACTTCAAGCGACCGCAATCGCCCTTTGCGTGAGATGAGACTCTCTACTGCCGCAGCCGATAACACACCGA
The DNA here is from genome assembly GCA_035529475.1 of Sedimentisphaerales bacterium. Taxonomy (GTDB): domain Bacteria; phylum Planctomycetota; class Phycisphaerae; order Sedimentisphaerales; family Anaerobacaceae. The sequence continues at coordinate 8,043 of DATKWR010000481.1, forward strand.
CCCCGGCCCCCGCATCAAGAATTCGCACATGTGGAACGTCTCCCTCGAACAGCCCGGCCATGAAATGTGCAATCGGTGCCGGGGTCAGAAACTGGCCCATCATAGATCGCTCAGGTCTTTGGCGATTCTTGCTCACCGTGTGACGAACGCGATCCAGTTGGTTTGTGATTCCGCTAACCATTGTTCCAGTCTGCCGCAAAAAAATGTGGAGGCCGATTGAAACTCCACCCTGTGAATCATAGCGTTCGACGCATAATCTTCAACCGATATTTCTCAAATAGGCCGCTCACGTCAACTGAAATGCCCAGATCGACTCTCCCGGTCATTTCTTGAAGAGGCTACCCGCCGCGGTTGCGATTACTCTTGACACGGAGGTGGAAATGTGGTAAAATAGGCAAAATGGAGGTGGGGAAAATGAGAAAGCGAGTTTCATGCAGGGTTATCCGTTCGGTTCGGCTTGGCAAGGCCGGCGAGGCTCTGCACTCCCCTGCCACGGCCAGCGTTGGCGATTTCCGCGTGGCCGGGCCGGTCACCTACAGCCGCCGCCTCATCACCCTGCGACCCTGCCCCGATGAAGCTGCCGGCCCTCGGGCGCTTGATTTATACATATAATCGCCGATTAAACCCTTCTGACAACCTGCCAAAGACTGACGCCACTACGCTCGTCAATGAAGTTCAGCCACATCCCTGCATTTGCGGCTATCCCCAAGCTGCGCTTGAGGCTGCCACCCATTGCCATGTTCCCGGTTCCCTGCTTCCGCAGGGATGACAGGGTGTTGGGTGGCAGCTTCATCCCGATTGACGTTCATCGGGATGGGGATGGCTTTTCTGCGTTTGACACGTGGCCCGCTTGCGCAGGAATGACGAGGCAGTTGCAATACCACCGCGCAAAAAAAGCGGCGAGGAAGGGGCAATCCTTGTTCCTCGCCGAGTCTGCAAAATCCGTTGCGCTTCTGATCGGGCCGTCCGTGGTCGATCATTTAGTACCTTGCACGGCTGCTCTGCGGCTTTTAGACGCCGAAATTCAGAATGTTTTCGGCGGCTTCTCGGATGTTTTGGGGGCTTTCGAGCTCGCCTGAGAGCAGCAAATCACGGGCTTGCTGGATGCGAAGCGCGTCGTCCTGCGGCGCCTGCATGGCCTGCTCGATCAGAGAAGCATAATCGACCTGTACGGACACGTCATCGCCAGCTTTCGGCAGCGTCCGCGGCTGATTCGCTTGCCCGGACGCCGGACCTGGTTCAATCAAGGGCTGTTTGTTATCTATTTTATCTATCATTTGCACGCCACACTTTCAGAATCTTCAGTCTGCGATTCTTTTCGTGGATTATTGGCAAGACTTTAGGATTATTTCCCAATTTTATGTTCTTTTGCCCTCGATTTCAACTTCGTTTCAGCCACATCGCATGCCCGCGTTCCCATTATGAACTCCAATTAGAGCGTTTCCGCCACCTCGAAGCTGACGAATTTGATGAACTCAAGCGGACTGACCGTGGCCAACTGCTCGTGAAGGGGTGCGAAAGCCAGGCGTTTCTCGGACTTGTAGTAATCCTTGATGCGTTTCTCCGTGCGCTTATCGGCGCTGTCCCAGACCTGCTCGATGGCCCAGAGGAGCTGGCCGTCTCGCAGGTCCAGCAGCTTCAAGCGCAGGCCGACCGCCATGTGCGGGTAGGGTCGGAATTCGGTGATTGTGCCGAGCAGCAATCCGTCGCATTTCAATGTCTCGCGGATGGTCCGCATCTGGTCGAGACCGTACGTCGAGGCTGCGTCCATTTGCAGACTGCGCCATGTTGGGTCGTTGCGATGGATGATGGTCAGGCCGAAGACCTGTTTCTTCTGCAACGCCTGGAAAAGCGAGGCCGTCACGTCCGTTGAAACCTGGGGATAGCTCGAATCGTTGTCCAGCTCGACAATCGCCACTCTGCCAAGGGAACTCAGCGTTTTACCCGGATTCAGGTAATAGTACGCCGCCTGAGACGCAGGCGTCTGGGGTGTACGGCAGCCCCCCAAAAGGACTGCGGCCGGCAGCAGGATGTTCCACGACCAACGCAGGCACAACGACGAAAGTGGCGTTCTCTGAATGTTCATTGTATTCACCCGAATATGTTGTTTTCTGCCGTCAGGGCTGGTTGGGCTTGTCCAGTGGAGCGACGGCTGAGTCTGCGTTCTCGGCCTTGGCGACCTCCACAGGGACTTGTCCGCCGAGGACTTTTAGTATTTTGAGCAGCGCTTCCAGTTGGGCGGTTTCGGCCTCACGCATTTCGTCACGAAAGCCCAGGATGTTACTCTTCCAACTATTCAGCTCGATGCGCATCTCGATCAGCAGATCGTTGGCTTCGGCCAGCTCCTTTTGGGCCTGCTGGATCTGAGCATCGAGGGCGGCCGTCTGGTCGTTGAGCTGCTGGTTCTTGTTCGTCAACTCCTGATTCTGCTGCCGCAACGTGGCGGCCTCTTCGGAGAGGCTGGCGTATTTCTCCGACAATTCTATCGCGGACTCCACCGCCGTGCCGCCGCGCGAATCAGGTTCCTGGAACCTCTTGGCCACATTTTCGCTCCAGTATTTTTGAAGAGGGTCGTCAGGATGGATCCCGACCGTTGACTGCTTCTGGGCCGAGCAGCCCGATAGCCACAGAAGTGTTTGTGTGATGAATACCAGCAGAAGGACCGTTTTTGTGTTGGCTTGCATTGCATTTACCTCCATTCATTTCGTTTGGCTGGACACTGCACGTGTGTCGTTCTGTACCTGGTGATGGTCAGGCGTCTGAGCGCCCGTGTATTCACAGCGCAAAACCATTTTCGTGCCGCAAGAACAGGTTACTTCTATGAGAGCGTATTGGGGATGGTTCTCCAGGATGCGGGCCTGTTTCGGAACCGAGCCGGTCTCTGCGGGCAGGGACCCGGCCCGGCCCGCGTCGAGCCGATACTGACCTTCCAGTTCAACATCTTGCCCCTTGAGAATTCGCCCGGATGTTCTTGTCATTGCTCTATAGTTCCTTTACGGATGACCCGTCGTCGATCCCGGTAGTCGTCAGGCACAGTAGTCAATTCGTGTCGCGTCCCGGTTGTTTTCGTTCTCGTTCTTCTTTTGCGAGGGCGTCTTGCCGTTTTCGCCTGATTCGTCGTGTTCCTGGTGCAGTGTCTGCCGGCGTTTTCTTTCTTCGCGTTGTTTCGCGGCGGCCAGAGCTGCGATGCTCTGAAGACTTTTCACGGGCTTGATGAGATTGGATTCATAATCTGCCATCTTTCCACTGCCTCAATTTAACGGATAAGTTGAATAAGGCGCTGCCGTGCAGTTGGCTGACGCGCGACTCGGTAATCTCCATGACCACGGCGATCTGTTTCATGGTAAGCTGCTGCTGGTAGTAAAGCAGGACCACCTGCCGGTGTCTTGCCGACAGGCTCTCGATAGCCTCGGCCAGCTTCTCTATCAGCTCAGCGCGTTCAATCTTCCGATCGGGGTCGCTCGCGTCACCTGCCGCCAGGAGATTGCCAATCGCCGGCGAGTCGTCCCCGAAACCATCAAGTGACAAAAAATACTGCGCGCGTGCGTTCTCGAACGTCTCGTAGAGCTCGTCGATGGTGATTCCCAGTTTCTGGGCTAATTCGGCGTCCGGGGGGGCGGCGCCTCTCTGCTCGGTGATCTTCCGGCTGAGCTGCTGGGCGTTGCGAATCCGTTTGCTCAGATTTGCGGGCACAAAGGACCAGTGTCTCAATTCGTCGAGAATCGCGCCTTTGATCCTGATATAGGCGTACGTCTTGAACTCGGTCTGGCGAGACGGATCGAAATCGCGGGCCGCTCGGACCAGCCCGACTGTCCCGGCGGAGACCATGTCTTCGAATGACAGCGGGGGTTTCAAATACCTCACAACCTGCCTGGCGATCTTGTGAACCAATGGCAGGAACTCGGCGATCTGCTCGTTCTGCGCATCGCTCTCGACGGACCTTTTTTCTCCTGAGTAGGCGCGCAAGGCGACACTGCTCAGGTGCTTGCGGCTGCCTTGCGTCAATGGCTCTTCACAGATATTGTTAGTTTCGAGCACGGCTGCGGTTATCCTTGTGCGATGCTTTGCGGTTCAATGCGGAATCGGCATTCATTTGCCGACCCACCTGCCTTGCGATCATGGCGTGGATCAAGACGGCATTGACGGCCCTGACCGCCCACGCCCCTGCTATGTAGGCCAGCACCGCCCCTATCGTCGCCCTCTCGCAACAGACAGACGGCGAAAGGCCGCTGGCCCAGCCGACGAGGCTCAAGATGAAAAAACATACCACGGCAATGTTGATTGCGATCGAACGAACGTGCAACGGCATAATCACCTCGTTTTTCGTGTTGTCCCGGCCATAGTGTCTCTGCCCTTGATTTAACTATCGCGTCATCGTGAAACGGCAAGAAGTTCCTGCTCATCCTGTGCCGTCGCCTGCGACCTCCGGAGAGAGACGGTTTGCAGGGGTTCGACGTCGGTTCCGAGCACGATTTCATCGTAAGCAATCACCGGCAGCAGGGGTACCGTTCGCGATAACATTCCCGCCAGCGGGCAGCGCAACCTTGAATCACACAGCAAGACCACCTTGTCGGTCCCCCTGTCCATCACTGTCTTCCACGCCTGGGCGACCTGTCGGCTGACGCCCATCGCCACATCGGTCGGTAAAGCCAGGTTTATGGCATCTGCCTCCTGCTGCAAGGTGGAGGCCATTTGGTGTTCGAGGGGCGGCTCCAGCGTGATGGCCATGATGCGGCCGTCATCGGTCTTGTACAACTCGGTGATGGTTCGGGCCAGGCGCTTGCGAACCAGCTCAGTCAGAACAGCGGCGTTTTTGGTTTTCGAGGCGTTTTCTCCAACCGATTCGAGAATGGCGGTCATCTCGCGAATGGGTATGCCGTCTTTGACGAGGTTCTTCAGCACCCGTTGAAGCAACCCGATGGAGACGTCCCGGTCGGGCCCGACGACCTCTCCGACCAGCGATGGTTGGGTTTTGCGGAGCCTGTCAACAAGCAACTGCACGTCTTCACGAGTCAACAGATCGTCCGCGTGCCTTCGAAGTGTTTCAGAAAGATGCGTAATAAAGACCGATTCAGGATCGATGACCGTATAGCCGTCCAGTTCGGCTTTTTCCTTATTAGCCGACGAGACCCACAAAGCGGGCAAGCCGTAAACCGGTTCGGTTGTCGCAATGCCCTCGATCCTGGTCCGCACCGTTCCCGGATCCATGGCAAGGAACTTGTCGGGCTCCAACCGGCCTTTGGCAATCGGCAGCTCCGCGATCCTGATCTCATAGGCGGTCGGTTCGAGGTTAATATTGTCTCGCAGCCGAACCAGCGGGATAATGAACCCCATCTGCTGGGCGAATTTCCTGCGAAGCGCCCCGATGCGGTCGAAAATAGTGCTGTCCTTTCGAGGATCCACCATTCCGATGAGCCGGACCCCGACCTGCACGGATACTCTATCCACGTCCAGCAACTCTTCGACCGGCTGCTTTTCAATTTTCTCGCGAGGGGTCCCGGTTTGCTTTTCTTGACGGCCTTTTTCCGACTGGGCCACTGCTCGTCCGAGCAGTGCGGCGCCGGCGCCGAGCACGAGGAAGGGTATTTTGGGCAGGCCCGGCACCAAAGCCATCGCTGCGATGATCAATGCGGCCATAACCAACGGCTGGCTGGCCTTGAGAAACTGCTTGGACAAATCCTGACCGACGCTGTAGCGTGAAGACATCTTGGTCACGAGGAATCCGGAACTGACCGCGATAATGATCGAGGGTATTTGGCTGACCAGGCCGTCGCCGATGGAGAGGATAGAGTACGTCCTGATGGCGGCGGCGACGGAAAGGCCGCGCGAATACCCCATGGCGATGCCGCCGATGACGTTGACGGCCGTGATGATCAGCCCCGCCTTGGCATCGCCGCGAATGAATTTGCTGGCGCCGTCCATGGCCCCGTAGAATTCGCTTTCCTTGACGATTTTTGCCCTGCGTTCGTTGGCCTGGGTCTCGGTAATGAGTCCGGCATTGAGGTCGGCGTCGATGGCCATTTGTTTGCCGGGCATGGCATCCAGGGTGAATCGCGCCGCCACCTCACTGATGCGCTCAGCGCCTTTCGTGATGACGATGAACTGGATGACCACGAGGATCAGAAAGATGACCACGCCGACGACAAAGCTGCCGCCGGCGACGAAATCACCGAAGGTTTGAATGACCTTTCCCGCATTGCCCTGCAGGAGGATCAACCTCGTCGAGGCCACGTTCAGCGACAGGCGAAAGAGCGTCACGAACAAAAGCAGGGAAGGGAAGGTCGATAGCTCGAGCGCCTCTTTTGACGACAAGGTGACGATCAAAACGGCGATCGCCAGCGATATGCTGCACGCCAGAAGCACGTCCAGCAGCGGCGTCGGAAGACGGATTAAAAGGGTGGCAAGGACCGTCACCATGCCGACAACCAGAATCGTATTGCTGTAGGGTCCCAGCGGTGTACCCGGCGGATGTGTACCGAGCGATCCTTGTGAATTCGATTGTGCGGGTCCTGCCATAGACTGCCTGTTGGTTCCTGAGGTCATTCCTCGTCCGGCGCCGCTGCGGAATCGCCGAGACCGAGAATCTGCTTTATCTTGACGGCGAATCGGCCATCTACGACTACGACGCTTCCCGTTGCAAACCGGGTGCTTCGAAGGTACAGGTCCACCGGCTCGTCGATGGATTTATCGAGCTTCAGCACCGAGCCGGGTCCCAGCCGCAGGAGGCGTTGAACCGGTATCTCGGTTTGTCCGATGGTGACCGTAACGGGGACGGTCATGTCCAGCAGGATGTCAATGCTTCCGCCCGCACCTGCGACCTCAGCCTCCACGGCCTCGGAGAACTCTACGGATTGGGCTTGTTTTTTCTTATCTTGTTGCTGGCCCGGTTCTTCTTTTACGGCTTGAGCTGCTTTTGCCATTTGTCCATGTCCCTTGAATTACGGAGCCTCTGTATTCTGGTTTCCATTTCAGGTTGTTTCTTCAACGGTTGCCGGAGCGATGGTCAAGGCGTACTTGCCGGCCGATTGTGTCGGCCAGCCGCAATAGACGGTCCGGCCGTCGATAAGCAGTTCGGCGGGCTCATTGACTTTCTTGTCCAGCAACAGGATGTCGTCAACCCGCAGATTCATGACCTCTCCAAACGTGAGCGCAGTCGAGGCCAGTCGGGCCGTCACGGTCACCGGCATGGTCTGCAAGTGGTTCAGAATCGCTTTGGAAATCTCGTTGGCGGAGAATTGGGCCGACGTTTGCGCGCCCGGTCCGACGACGGGCTTGAGCGTCTCACAGGTCATCAGGAAGTATGCTCCGGAGGCCTCCTGCGAGCCCGTTTTCCTGACGTTGAACGAGATTTTGCACAGTTCTTCAATGCCCGTCTGCTCGAGGGGCCACGAGCCCTTGATAATACTGCCTGCAGGACGAAACTCGACGCCTGCACAAGAACGGGAGAAGCCCTCAACCAAAGCGGACGTCAGGTCCAGCAGGAGCGATTCTTCCAGTTGGGAGAGAGTCTTGTCCGAACCCTTGTCCGATTCGGCGTCCCCAAGCAACTGTCGGGCCCAGATGACCGCGGTTTCCTCGGGCAGGCCAATCAGACCGCACGGGTGTTCAGGGTTGGCGCCGAAGGGCAGATAGTAATCCCTGGCGGTGCCCTCAGGAACAGACCCGAGAAACTCGCTGGCAAAGTGCTGGGTCGTTGAAGCGGCAGTTACATCGAATTCGCTGCGGCAGAAGCCTGAGAATTTATCGGCCAGCACTACAGTGACCCTTTTGACAAAATCGCTGAGCTTCAAAAGCTGCGTCCGGCTGAAGTAATGAGGCTCGTGCCAATTGTACTCTGTAGCCTCCGGGGGCGCTTCGTCCTGCCTCGATCCGGCACCGACGGCCTTCAGAAGCTGGTTCATCCTTTCCCGGCCTGGGTTTTTCACCACTGTGTTACTCATTGGACGGGGAATTCCTTTATCAGGACCTGCTTGATTTGCGGTTTGGAATCAGGAAAGAGCTTTTCGTTGAACGCTTCGCGCACCTGCGATTGAATGCTCTTGAGATTCTTGTCGCCTCGAATGTCGTCAAGTCTCAGGCTTGACAGATAGACCGTGAGCCAGTTTATCAGGATGGGTTTCTTCTCATCGAGAAAAGCTGTGCCTTTCTTCTTATCCACCTCGGCACTTATCTCAAGTGTGAATGTGGCGCGGACGTAGCGCGTCACGCTCGGCTCGTTGAGGTTGGCCACAACGGGATCCAAGTCATAATACCACGTTTTTTGAGAGCTCTCTGCCGAGGCCTCATCCACGGCCAGATCGTCGGCCTGCGGCTGCTCTTTGGGTTCCGGTTTGGGTTGGACCGTCCCGGCTGTTCGCGAACCGGCAAACAATCGACCCAGCCCGAAACCGGCGCCGGCGCACGACAAAACCACGCCCCCCAGGACAACCCACGGCAGCAGTCGGCCGATCAGAGACTTCCCGGGGCTCGGTTCGGCTTTGGAGTCCATCTCTTCCTGCTGCTCCGTTGTTTCGTTTTCATCTGCCATTTTTCGCCTCGTTTCTGTGAGGACCCGACCCGGTCACATTAAGCCGACTGCAGACAGCCTTCTCGCTGATACCGGTGCATTTTGTCCCGCAACGTTCTGTCACTGATGCCCAGGACTTTGGCCGCCTTCGTCCGGTTGCCGCCGGTCTGCCGGAGCGTGTCCAGGATCGCCCGTCGCTCTATTTGTTCCAGGGGCATTCCTTCGAACGGGGTGCCGCCGGTTCCGCATTCGGGCTGCTCGAGCGGCTGTAATTCGTCGAAGAGCCATGAGACATCGGCCAGTGACAAGGTCGGTCCAACTCCCAGGATCAGCGACGTTCGAACGACGTTGCGCAACTGCCGGACGTTGCCGGGCCAGTGGTACTTGGCAAAAATGTCCATCATCGTCGGGTCCAGCCTGGTGATGTGACGCTGCACTTCGCGAGCATAGAGGTTGACAAAATACCACACGAGGTCCGACAGGTCATCCTTGCGTTCTCTCAAGGGACTGAGCACCAGCCTTGCTCCGCTTAAGCGATAATAGAGGTCTGCGCGAAACTTGTCCCGCCGCACTTCCTGGAGTAAGTCCTTGTTTGTGGTGCTGATAATCCTGACGTCCACGCGCACGCTTTCGTTCCCGCCGACGCGCTCGAAATCCTGCTGTTCGAGCACGCGGAGAAGTTTGGCCTGGAACCGGATGGGCGTCTCTGTAATTTCATCCAGCAGCAGCGTCCCACCGTGGGCCATCTCGAATCGCCCTTTGCGCTGAGTGTAAGCCCCGGTGAAGGCGCCCTTCTCGTGCCCAAAGAGCTCGCTTTCAAGAAGCGACTCACTCAACGCGGCACAATTGATTCGAATGTATGAACCCTGGGCTCTTCTGCTTTTCTGATGTATCAGGTAGGCAATCAGCTCTTTGCCGGTCCCGCTTTCACCGCTGATCAAGACCGGCGCCGACGTGGGGGCGATTCTCTTGGCCAGATTGACGGTTTGGATCAGGCTTGGACTTCGGCCCACAATCCGGTAGAGGCAGTGTGTATCTTCCTGAGCGGCCGCCGCCGTAGAGACATCGTGGTTGGGCAGAAAGGTATCCAACAAGACTTCCATCTTTTGTCGTTCCGGCGGCCTGGTCAGAAAATCCCGACAGCCCTGTCGGACGGCCTTTACCGCCGTTTCAATGGTCCGCTTGTTGTTCTGCGAGCCGTCGTTCCGAGCATCGGCTATCATAACCACCGGCAACTCCGGCCGGATTGCCCGGACTTCGGAAAGCAGCTCGAAACCGTCCTGCGGCTTACTCGGACCCTCCGGTCCCGGATGGATTGTCTCGCCGGCCAATAGGAAATCGCACGTACCCTTGTTGACAAAGTCAAGAGCTTCCTGTTTGCTGCCGACGAGATGCCCGCGAATTCCCTTACGGGCCAGAATCTCGAGCACAAATCGAGCCAGCCGGGGATCGTTATCCGCGATCAATACATTTGCAATATCTTCTTTTCTCTCCATGCTCAAGTCACCTGTTTCGCTTCATTTGCGCCCGATCTGTTCCGGCTCTTCGATCAGCTTGCGAGGTGTGTCTCTGAGATACCACTCGACAAGCTTGCCCTCGGCTTTGCCCAGCTCCGTCCAGGGGGACTGGGGATATTCGGTCAGTAGTTGTCCATATATCTTTGCAGCGGCGGGCCGGTCATGATCTCGCAGGCAGTTACCGATTTGAAACAAGATCCACGGCCTGTCGCCTGGTGTAGTGGGATCATTCGGGTCGATGCGTTTAAGGGCCTCTCGGTAGAACGTCACCGCCTCTTCCAGGCTGCCGCCGGAAAACAATATTTCGCCCAATTCAAGGGGGTCCCCTACCTTGTCGGGTTGCCCCGCCAGGGTCTTGAGCTTCTGCAACGTCTGGTCCGTGACCTTCTCCGCGGACCGCTTGGATTCGGTGTCTTGCTTCTGATTTTCCGGTTTGGCCGGCCCGTCGAACGAATGGCCGTTCGGATCGATGACCGGAGTCTTCGCAGAAGCGACGGCGGGCGCGGCCGTTTGCTTTTCCTCCGGCCCAAACCGAACGGAACGGACCTGTTCGATCATTTGCCTGAGCGCGCTCTCGTTCTCGCGGTCCGCTTTGCCTTCGACGACGCGGATCTGCTCCCGCACCAATTGGTGTCTGAGAAGGCTGTTTGAGTCTCGCGGCACGGTCGGATTGTTCTGCGGCAGAATTGCCGGGATATCGGTGGCCGTGTTTGCGTAAGTCGTGCCGGCAAGAGAAATCAGAAGATGCAGAGGTACGAACGTAAGACAGAGCAGGACAGAGCATGACTTGAAAACCATCCGCAGATGCAGCCCGACCTGACCCGCCTGATGATCCGGGGGGCCAAACGGTACAGCCGCGATTTGTCTTGTGCCATTGCGTGTACGTTTCATTTCCATTGCCCCGATAGCGCCAATGCCGCCTTATCATAGTCCTTTTGCTGGCGGTAGGCCGCGGCCAGCGTTTTCAACGCCTGTTCCTTCATTGGGGGGGACGCGTCCGAGTCCAGAAGCTGCACACAAACCGATATGCTTTGCGGGCTTCGGCCGAGCTTCAGGCAAACCCCGGCCAGGTCCAGCGCCGCGTTTTGCGCCAAAGCTCCCGGTTCGGCAACGCTGAGCACTTCGCTCAAGCGGCTCCTGGCGCGTTCCAAATCCCCTTCGGCGATGTGACACTGAGCCAGCTCGAAGGATATCCGGGCGTTCAACTGCACGTCAGAAACATATTCCGCCCTGTCGCGAAGAGAGATGGTCGCCGTGTCAATCAAACCCATCATCCGAAAAATCCTGCACTTGAGCAGCAGCATTTCGATGGATTGTTCCTCGGACAACGCGGCCGCACCGACGTTCTCAAGGGCCTCCAGCGCTTCGACGAACTGCTCTTGTTCGATGTGACCTTTCACCAGCGCCGTGATGGCTTCGACGTACTGCTCTCTGGATCTCTGCGCCGCCAGGGCATACTGGAAGGCGCTGCAGGCGTGTTCGTATTTTTCCATCGCCATGCAGGCCTGGCCCAGCAGATAATACGCTGAATACAGGTTGCCGGATCCGCCGTTCCCGGCCAGTTGAATGTAATGGGTCAGCCATTTGGCGGCGTCGTTGTACGCCCCGGTCTCGTAGAAGCACCGGGCGGCTCCGAGAGCGGAAGCCGTCTTTGACTCGGCGGACAATCCGAAATTATAGACCCGTTGATAGAGTCGGGCCGCTTCGGCCTTCAGCCCCGCCTCCATGGTGGCATCGGCCAGACGCAAATACGCCTGTCCGTAGATCTCGGTATCGGGATATTGCTCGATGAGCTGCCTCAAGTCCTCCCTCGCGCCGTGATAGTCGCGCAAATTCGTTTTCAATTTGCTCGAGTGCAAAAGAGCATAAGGGGCCAGCGACATCTGTGAGAACCGATTGGCCACCAGTTTGAATTCCGCGATGGCTTCCGTTGGCAGGTACACCTGAGATTGCAGGAGCCCCATCACGAAATGAGCGTTCGCAATACGCTTATCGCTGTAGAAGGTCAGAACGAATTTTTGCCAAAGGGAAACGGCCTGCTGACTCAGAAAAGACAGGTGCTCGTCCAGAGACACATACTCGGTCGGATCGGAGATAGTCACTTTCAGTTTCCCGCCGGGATTGTCTTGCAGCGATGCCAGCAGGCCGGCGCATCCGGCGGCCGTCAGGACAACCTGGCGCGATGTCGCCGCGGGCAGATGCATGCTCACGGGCCGTTGCCGAAGAGCGCCTGTTCCAGTATTGCGACCCGGCGTTCCCTCGAAGGTCCAATGGATATCGAGGTCTGCGCTAGCGGCGAATTTCGCCATCAATTCCTCAACGGGCGCTCCGTAAGATGTCGCGGACCACCGAGGCAGGTCACCCTGGTATTCGAGCCTTCGAATCTTGGGATCGAGCAATCCCGTGCCCAGGTGCTCCGAGCCCGAATTCAAGGTGGCACGAAGCTCCTCCTCCTGCAATTCTGCAAAAGGGTCCGGCGCTGCCGTGGCACGGCCCCACAGGTCGGCGGGCAGATCCATGTCGGCGTTGCCGAGCATCAGGACTTGACGCGAGAGACATTCGGCGACCAGGAAGTGACAGTCGCACTCAAATGAGAGTGCCCAATCGTCATCGAAATCCGCCGCCTTGATCAGGGCGATCGTGTTGTACGCCCTGGTTCTGGCCATGAGGAATCTCTTCCTTTCTATTTCAAACAGGCTCAGGTGGTAGTTGGCCACGATTCGTACGGCGGGCGAAGGACTTTGGGAGACGGCCGTCAGAGACCGGCTCGCCTGTTCGAGGTCGCCGGCTTGTTTCGCGCACAGGGCCATTTCCAACTGGAGAAAGTCCCGCAGCAACGGATCGCTGGCCGGAAGCGCCTGACGAAGTTGCTCGTAAGCGGAACGGGCCTTGTCGTATTCCCTTTGCGCAAAGAAGCTGCGAGCCACTTCCAGAGACAACGGTGGTGTCGGCGAAAACGCGGGCTCCTGTTCCCGAACTACCTGCGGGGAATCAGGGACCGCCCGCTCGACGCCCCGCGACTGAGTGACCGTCGGGGAGGTGTCGTCAGTGGATCTCGAAGGTGAGCCGGCGTCGGTTCGGCCGGCCGGTCGCAGCAGGGCATACAGGAGCATCGAGGCCACAACGGCAATGGCGGCAATAAGAACCTTCTGGAGGGATGACAACTGCTTGTATCGAATGAATGCTTGCAAGAGCCGGTGCGGGCGGGCAGGTTCTCGGGCGGTCGATTCTCGGGCGGTCGATTCTCCCGCAGACTCCGCAAGGAGCTTATAGAAATCCTCGTCCCCGATGAACACCTCGCGTTCGGAAAGCTGCTCGTGCGTATCCAGAGTCCAGAGATCGGTCTCGGTGGCCTGCCCGGCGGCTGCGCCCGCAAACGGATCGCGATCCGGCGGCAATTCGGCCGAACTCACATCAAGAGCGTTTTTCTCTTCTTCTGTCGCCATAGTTTGCTGTTTCACCCTCAACTCGGACCGGCTTGAGGGCGTATTTTGCAACCCTTTCTTACTCGCTAAGTGCAATAACCGTGCCAGACTTGGCCGTCCCCGAACGTGGACCGCATTATCGCAGTTTCCAACGGGAAAAGCCGGGTTGCCGCAGCAGCAGACGCTGATTCATGGGATCGGGACATGTCAGGATTCTATACGTACCGATAGATTTTCTGACAGCGGAGAGTCGGGCCTTGCCTGATTTTGTCAGCAGGCGGATACGAGCTGCGATACGGGAAGGGCTGAGACGGCCTCCGAGGTGTTCTCGGTCCTGTCTCTGGAAGCGCGCGAGTCCTTTGAGATGTTGTACTGCTTGACCTTGGCATAAAGTGTGGCCCTGGTGATGCCAAGCAGGGCTGCGGCGCGTGTCTTCTGCCAGCCGGTTTCGTGCAATGCTCGGGAAATCAGCTCCCGTTCTGCTTTAGCCAGGGAAAAACTTTTGATCAGTCCCGCGGTCGGGTCCTCGGATGCCTGAGCGCATTGAGTCGGGTCGATAATGATCCTGCTCAATCCGATCTTGTTGGTTGTCTCCAACAAGATGGCGCGGTCGATGACGTTCCGTAGTTCGCGAACGTTTCCGGGCCAGTCGTGTTTTTCCAGAGCCTCCACGGCCAATCGGGTCAGAGACGTTACCTTGTTGCGTTTTTCCGGGCAAATGGTTGAGAACTCAAGAAAATACTCCGCCAGCAGTGTGACGTCCCCCCTTCGCTCCGGCGACCGAAGCGGAGCAAGCACGATCGGGCTGACGTCCAGACGATAGTAAAGGTCCCGTCGAAAGCGATTGGCCTGGACTTCCGCCTTGAGATTGCGATTGCTTGAGGCGATGATCGTGGCGCTGCAGGTGATGTCCTTGACACCTCCGACCTTTCGGAAGGTCCTTTCCTGCAGCACTCGCAGCAGCTTGGCCTGGAGGTCCGTCGGCATTTCCGAAATCTCATCGAGCAGCAGTGTGCCGGACCCCGCCAATTCCAAAATCCCCGCCTTGTCGCGGTCGGCTCCGGTGAAGGCTCCCCTGACGTGGCCGAAGAGCTCGCTTTCCAACAGGGTGGCCGTCAGCGCGGCACAATTCACCGCGACGAACTTGTCGTTGGGATGTCTCAGCGTGTGAACCGCCTTGGCGGCAAGCTCCTTGCCCGTGCCCGTCTCTCCAACGATCAGGATCGGGTTACACTGACTGCCGGCCACAAGACGAATCATTCTCAGGGCATTGAGAACCGCCGGGCTCTTGCCGGCCATGGATACGGACCCGGCCAGGTCCTCCGCAAAAAAGCGGTTCGCCGACTCTTTCCAATCCGTCGGTGAGAGCTCGTTTGTCTGTTCGGTGTCTCGATCAGCCGCGGCCCGTTTGCCTTCTATTGTTTCTATGATGCGCTCCAGCCTGCTGTAATCCTGCCTTCCCCGCAGATAGTCGTGTGCCCCCATTTGTGCGAATTCTGCAGAGGATCCCGTGTCACGTCCGTCATCCCCCACGATCACGACGGGAATATCGGCCAGGTTGTTATCGGCCCTTCTGAGGAATTCCTCGATTAGATTTCGGCCGAACCGATGGTCGAGAAGAACCAGATTGGGATAGACTCTTTGGACGACATCCAGAGCATCCAGCGGATCATCGGTCACAAAGACTTCCCGGCCATATTGTTGAGCCAACAGTTGAACGTCGGGGTCACTGCATACGGCAACAATTCTTCGTGAACTCATTCCTTCAGGACTCCGAGCGTTATCGGTCATTTCGCAGCACTTTACTGTGGGCATTTGCTCCTTGCAAATAGTGGACAACCCAAAGCCAATAATCGACAGGCGCCCCGTGACAACTTTAATTTTTTTATGGGACGGGCCAATAATGTCACCTGTCTGTTTTGATTCGCACACACATGGATATTCTCTTGTGATGTTATGGGACATTTGGCCGTCGCATGGTCCGAAACCACGATCGACTCGGTTCCATGCCGAGCGTATGAATCGCGGCGGGACGGCGTCGCTTCTTATGGGACGTTTCCGCAGGAACCACCGAGTCCTTCAAGCAGAGAGGGAACGGAATCGAACCGGCTCGGCCGGGAGCGGCAGATTCTTCCGGATGCAGGAAGAATGTGTCCTTTGAGAGAGTTGTTGCGGAAGCACATTCTTGTGCTTCGGTTATTTTCATATCTTCTTTAAGAATCGCCGGCGCATGAGGTTATGCCCCACCGAACGGGTGAGCGTCTCAACGTGGCACGCCACTTGCTCACTTCGGCTCGTGGTTCGTGTTGGTATGTCGCGCAGAAGCGCCGAAACTGAAGAAACAAGGAAACGGCAGGTAAGAAGATCATGGATTCATTATCACCGATGAACAGCGCCAGCAACATCCAAATGGATTATATGAAACTTCTGATCACGCAGTTGCAGAATCAGAATCCCCTCGAACCGCTGGACAACAATGAAATGGCGTCGCAGCTTGCCCAGTTCTCACAATTACAGCAGCTCGAATCCATGAACGCGAGCTTTGCGGACGTTCTGACGACGACTGAACGTACATACGCCAATTCGTTGATAGGCAAGGAAGTCTCCTTTGAAGCGGAAACGGAATGGGGGACTACCGATGTGGCCAGCGGCGTCGTCCAGCAGGTGTACAACAGCGTGGAGGGAGAAATCCTTTTGGTCGCGGGAGACCATCGTGTTGCTTTGGATGACATCATATCGGTCAAGAATTAAACCGGTGATTGAGAGTTTCGATATAAGGAGAGATAGAAATGAGTTTTGCATTGTCGGCGGGCGTTACCGGGCTGCAGGCCCATCAGAAAATGCTGGATATCGCCGGTAACAACCTCGCGAATGTCAACACGACGGCGTTTAAGTCAAGCAGAGTAACCTTCTCAGAACTGCTGAATGAGACCATCAAGAAAGCCTCCCAGCCGACCAGCGGCGTCGGCGGCACCAACCCGCAGCAGATCGGCAGCGGCGTCGGAATTGCTAACATCACCCCCGACATGCTGCAGGGCAACATCGTCAGCACAGGCAATCCCCTGGACCTGGCGATCGAAGGTGAAGGCTACTTCGTCCTGAGCGACGGTCAACAAGATGTCTATTCGCGTTCAGGATCATTCGCGGTGGATGCCAACTCGAGCCTGGTTGACCCGGCCACGGGCTATCATGTTCAACGTATTGGCTCGGAAGGAGAAATCGATGGTTTCCAGACGCCCGGCAGCAGCGAGGTTCACGTCCCCTACGATGTCGCCATGCCGGCAAAAGCCACCACGGAGGTCGCCGTCTCCGGCAACCTGAGCGCAGATGCGGCGTTTGCCACAATCCAAACGCAGGTGATTACCTCCAATTTGGCTTATACTTACAACAATGGAACTGCGGCGACGGCAGCGACGCAAATCGACCAGCTTGACCAGTACAGCGGCACCCTGACATCGGGCACGATTACCATCAGCGGCTATGACAAGGGCGGCACCGCATTCGATACGGGTCTGACCCTGGCAGTCGATGGAACCACGACGCTGGGGAACCTCATTGACCATTTGAATACAAATGTCCTCGACGGTTCCACGGCCTCTCTGGTGAACGGGCAGATCCGGATAACCGATAACACCAGCGGCTACAGCAGAACCGACATGGCTCTGTCATACGTCGGCGACGGCACTCTGACGATACCGGCTTATTTCGAGCTATCCACCGTCGGCGCGGAAGAATCAAAGGCCATCAATATCACCGTCTATGACTCCCAGGGAGGCAAGCACGTTCTGTCCGGTGCGTTTGTCCGAACCGATACTCCCAACACGTGGGATATGGTGCTGACCTCCATCACGGGCGACGTCAGTCAGATCACAATGGCGAATCGGCGTATCGAAGACATAACCTTTGACGCCAGCGATGGTTCTTATGCCGGTTTGGGCGGGTCGGATTCGGCCCAGTTTATCATGACCTTTGCACATGACACCGCGAATCCGCAAACCATTGACATAGCTCTGGGGACCGCAGGGAAACTCGACGGGTTAACGCAGTTCGCGGGCAATTCCACGGCCGTCGCAAGAGGCCAGGATGGCTATGAGGCGGGCAGGCTCGCCACCCTCTCATTTAACAACGAAGGGATACTCATTGGTGCGTTCTCCAATGGTATCAAGAAGAACATCGCAACAATCCAGATCGCGCTGTTCCAAAACACATCGGGCCTGGAGCGCGCGGGGAACGGCTATTACGTTCCGTCCGCCAACTCGGGCGAGGCCATCGCCACCCAGGCCATGACCGGCGGCGCCGGCACCATTCACGGCGGATCGCTGGAGAAATCCAACGCCGACGTGGCCACTGAGTTCGTCAATATGATTCAGGCCCAGAACGGTTTCCAGGCCAATGCCAGGACGATCAAAGTGGCCAATGACATCCTGCGTGAATTGACCAGCCTTATTCGGTAGTGCTTTTGAAGGTTTGAGATGACACCGGTATCCCTCATGACCGCTGAGTTGAATGCTGCGATGATGGCCTTGACGCCTATTGAGCGGTGGTATGCTGTGCGTCGGTTGGACGGCGGCTTTGTGGCCGATCGCTGGTTTATCCTGGCCGGAGTGGGTGCAATCGTCGTGTTGACTACACTGCTCATTGTCGTCAGCTATCGTCGTGCAAAACAGCACAGGGTCAGCCGCCGGTTGTTCTCCGAGTATGCGGATCGGCTGGGTCTGACGTGGCGGCAGTGCCAGATCCTTCGCAATATAGCCGCTCGAACCAGGCTCAGATGCAACGAGTCAATCTTCACGATGGCTGCCGCTTTTGACCGCGGTGCGGCTGAAATAGTGAAAGAAACGCTTGCGATTCTGGGAGCCCAAAGAAGCTCGCGTCTCAGTGCGGAACTGTCTGTTCTTCGCGAGAAGCTCGGGTTCGAGAGGCGGCGCCCAACCTCGGCCGGCTCAGCCGTCAGGCCGAGCAGCAGGCAAATCCCGGTGGGCAAGAAACTCTACCTGAGCGGCTCTGACAGCGCCGGGCCCGCCAATATTGAGTCCACCGTCATAAAGAATGACGACATCGAGCTTGCCGTGCGATTGGCCGGGTCCCTGGAAAGCAACCCGGGCGAACTCTGCTGCGTACGCTACAACTTCGGCGCATCGGTCTGGGAGTTTGACGCGCCGGTCGTGATCTGTCACGGCGGCATTCTGGTATTAAGCCACACCGACGACGTGCGATTCATCAATCGTCGGCGCTTCCTTCGCGTCCCAGTAAAGCAACCGGCTTTCATCGCCCGTTTTCCATTCGCACGTACTTTACCGCCGGACGGCGATGAAATTTCACAGCGCAGTCAGGGGCATGCCTCCGCGGACACCTGGGGGCCGCCCGAATTTGTCCGTGCGGAGGTGACCGAGCTGGCCGGCCCGGGTTTGCGCGTAGAGGCCCCGCTGGAGGTGAAGGTGGGCGAGAGAGTGGTGGTTATACTTAAGATAAGCGAGCAGGCCGGTACGATTCCCGGGCGTCCCGCCCTCGAATCGCGGGCTGGAAGCCCGCGGCACACCTCAAGAATAGTGGAAGATATTGGCGAGGTCAGACACGCTGAGGCCACCCGGAACGGCTTTTCCATAGCGGTCGAACTGATAGGACTGAATGACTCGAACGTGAACGAGCTGATTCGCGCGACGAATACAGCTTCAATGAAAACCGCGGCCGGAACGCGCGCTGTTTCCGGCTCAGACGGCGACGATGATTACAGGACGGCTGAATCACCGGAACCCGCCCTGGTGCAGGGAGTTTGAAATGTCGTTGATCAGCGAACAGGTCAGCACGAGCATCGACGCCTTAACGCGGGAGTTTGACGTCATCGCTCACAATCTGGCCAATGCAAGCACCATCGGATACAAGCGCCGATGCAACGCTTTCTCGAAGGCCCTCGAGGGGCAAGACCCGCAGAGCTATTCACCCGGTACCTTTGATTTGAATTCGACGTTTGATTTCTCCCAGGGAAGCGTCGGCGAGACCGGTCGGCCGCTTGATTTTGCCTTATATGGCAAAGGCTTCTTTGTGATCGAGACGCCTAATGGGCCGCTCTACACGCGGAACGGCACATTTCTGACAAATCAAAACAATCAAATCGTGGACTCTCTTGGGCGGATTGTTGCCGGCCAGGCCGGGCCGATCACCGTCCCGAACAGCGTGAGTCTCCTGCAGCTCAATGTTTCAAGCGACGGGGCCATCAGTGCCGGCGGAACGCCGATAGGAAAATTCAGGCTGGTGGATTTCCAGGACGACCAGAACAAGCTGGTTCCGGTGGGCGAGAGCTGCTATCGAATGCCTGATGCGACGATGGCGCCGGTCCCGGCCGGACGCCTGGTCGTAAAGCAAGGCTACCAGGAAGCGTCCAATGTTAAAGTCATTGATGAGCTCGTGGACATGATACTCGTATCGCGGCTCTACGAAGCGAATATGAAGTCGCTCTCGGCCGAAAAGGAAGCGTCCAGCAGTCTTACAAGCGCGGCCATGGGCTGAGAGACCAGCGAGAAGGAGAATAACAGTATGTTGAGAGCGTTTTCAACGGCGGCGACGGGGATGACCGGCCAGCAGATGATGGTGGACGTAATTGCCAACAATCTGGCCAACGTCAACACCACCGGGTTCAAGCGAAGCCAAATCAATTTTCAGGATTTGCTTTACGTCACGATGAGCGAACCCGGCACGGAGGTGGCTTCCGGTATCAACTCCCCCAGCGGCACCGAAATCGGCAGCGGTGTTCGGGCGGCTTCGACCGTCAAAGTCTTCACGCTCGGAGAGCTTGAGAATACCGCCAGGCCTCTTGACATCGCCATTGCAGGGGATGGATTCCTTCAAGTGACCATGCCCAGCGGTGATTTGCGGTACACCCGTGACGGCTCGTTGCAGCTCAACGCCAACGGGGAGCTGGTGACCACCAGTGGATATGCCATCGAGCCGGCCATCAGCGTTCCGACGGACGCCGTCTCCGTGAGCATCGAGAAAGACGGCGGGGTCAACGTGACGGATTCTTCCGGGACCCAGTCCGTTGTGGGCACGGTTCAGTTGACGCGCTTTCCGAATCCCTCGGGCCTCTCGAACGAAGGAGATAACCTGCTCTCGGAAACCGAGGCAAGCGGCACGCCCACGACTGGCACGCCGGGGGAAAACGGCTTCGGCACCATCCAGTCGGGATTTCTGGAGAAGTCCAACGTCCAAATGGTCACGGAGCTGGTCAATCTCATCACCGCCCAGCGGGCCTACGAGATCAACTCACGGGCCATCCGGGCCGGCGACGACATGCTTCGAACGGCCAGCCAGATCGTCAGATAGGAAATCATTATGAGTAAGCGCAAACGCACGAGAGCACGAGCCTGCAGAAACGCCGGGGCGATTGCTATTTCTGTGGGTGTGACTCTCGTAGTTTTCTGCCAGGCGGCGGCCAGCAGCGCCCCTGAGACCTCGCTGGAGCAGTCGGGCCTGAGAATTTATCTGCCGCGAGAGGTTTCGGTCAAGGGCAGCGAGCTGAATCTGGGTCAGCTTGGCATCATCCGGGGCGAAGAATCGCTTGTCGCCAGGGCAAACGGAATTGCGCTGGGGCGGATTTCCGTGCCTGGACAGATCATCGTCATCGACAGGCCGACGATTTTGAGCCGACTGGCGTGCAGCGGGATCCCCACCTCGAAGGTGACATTGACCGGCGCCGAACAGATGACGGTCAGGCAGCAAAACCGGATCGTCGGCGCGGACGAGATCGTCTCGCTGGCAAGCGCGTTTCTTGAGAACCATCGTCCCAACACCTCGGTTTCTCGCTGGACGGCGGCCCGCAAGCCGGAGGATCTCATTCTGTCCGGCACGTATAGCGACGTAAGATTCTCGCCTCGCTTGAGCGAAAGCAGCGCGACCAACCAGGCCCGGGTTGAGATTGGCGTGTTCGCGGCCGACAGGAAGATCGCCGTGCGTGACGTTATGTTCGCCTTGAAATACAGTTGCCGGCAAGCCGTCACAAAGACGGATATCGCCGCGGGTCAGACGATCGGTCCCGAAAACGTCGAGATACAAACGAGGGAGTCGAACTATCCGGAGCCGGTTGATTGGACCTCCCCCTATGGTCTCGTTGCCAGATACCGGCTGCCGGCCAGCACGATGCTGCGTCCGCACATGGTGGGAGCTTCCGAATCGCCCACGGTGGTCACGCGAAATCAAACCGTTGCCATAAGAGTTGAAAGGCCCGGACTTCTGATTACCGCGGTGGGCAAGGCGATGGAGGACGGCAAAGCGGGTGAATACATCAAGGTCCGGAACGTGGATTCGCAGCGAATCATTCTGGCAAAGATCAACGCAGACGCAAGCGTGGAGCCGGTGTTGTAGCACGCACGTGTATAACGGCGGGGCCAAAATGGAAATACCCGGAAAGGCTGAAATTATGAATAGTAAAGTGACCGCAGCGATTTCTTTGATTGTCCTCGTATTCTTTTCGACGGCTTGTTCGCAGGCAGGCTCGATCTGGGCCAAAAGGGACAAGAACATGAAGGCCGTATATGCCGACGACGTCGCCCGCCGGATAGGAGACGTCCTGACGATCAAGATCAGCGAGGACAGCAAGGTCGATAACAAAGCCAAGAGAGACATGCAGAAGGGAACCGACCGGTCAACCGCTTTCAACGGAGAGCTGGGCAACTTCGCCGACCTCGGTGAATTCGGCATGAGCGCCGAATCGGACAATCAATTGAAAAGCAAGGCCGATTACAAGGACGAGCGCAAGTTTGTGGATAGCATCACCGTCGTTGTTATGGATATCCTGCCGAACTCGAACCTTGTCGTCATGGGAACTCGTCAGCGCGACATCGGAGGGGACATCCAGACCATCGAGGTCAGCGGCATCGTCCGGCCGAGTGACGTTGCATTTGACAACACGGTCAAGAGCGAACAGGTTGCGGATTTTCACATCGTCTCGAAGAACAGCGGGGTTTCGGCTCCGTACACCAAGCCGGGCTGGCTCGGCACGATTCTTGATATTCTTTGGCCGTTTTGAGGATCCCCCTTCAGGTCGATTCGATTGTTTGAGAGCGACAGGCTATGAAATCGATAATGAGCAAAAGACAACAGAGCATCACGGCACTGACGATTTGCGCCTTGGCTGCTTGCACATGGTTCTGCCCGGCCGGGCGGGCTGAACGCATAAAGGACATCGTCGATATTCAGGGCCTTCGCGGCAACCCGCTCTCAGGCGTTGGTTTGGTCGTCGGGCTGGCCGGAACCGGCGACAGCAGCCTGCTTTCGCGGCAAATGCTCACGAATCTGTTGAGAGATTCGGGGCTCGTTCTCAATCCTTCCGATTTAACCGGCGGCAACGTTGCCGTGGTTTGGGTCACGACCGAGTTGGGGCCTTTTTCCCGTGAAGGCTCGCGCATCGATGCTGATGTTTCGGCGATCGGAGACGCCAAGAGCCTTCAGGGCGGGAAACTTCTGCCCACGCCGCTCAAAGGCCTGGATGGACAAGTTTACGCTGTCGCCGACGGCGGAATATCCATCGGCGGCTGGACGGCGACGGGCGACACGGCATCGATTACCAAGAACCACCAGACCGTTGGACGCATTCCCGATGGCGCAACAGTTGAGAAGGAGGAGCTTGCCACGTTTGTCGAAAACATCGGCGGCGAGCGCGTGATCACGCTGAATCTGCGAAACGCCGATTTCTCAACCGCCAGGCAAGTCAGCGAGGCCGTTAACAAGAGCTATCCCGATAGTGCGGTGGTAGTGGACGCCGCTACCATCCGGGTGAAAATACCGCAGCAAGTCGCTCAGGAAGGGATTGCCGGCTTTATCGACGAGATCACACAGCCCGAAGTGACGGTGGACGTTCCGGCCGTCGTGGTGATCAATGAACGCACGGGTACGATTGTCGTCGGCGAAAAAGTCGGCATCTCCGCGGTGGCGATCTCCCAGGGCAGCCTGGTCGTCAAGATCAAGGAAACCGCGCTGGTCTCGCAGCCGACGGCCCCCTTCTCGGACTCCGGCACGACGCAAAAAATCCCGGATACAATCGTCGGGGTAGAGGAAAGCGAGGCGTACCTGATTCCCGTGTCCCGCTCGGTGACCGTCTCGGAGCTGGCCAAGAGCCTCAATGCCATAGGGGCCACGCCGACGGACTTGATCGCGATATTCAATGCTCTCAAGAAGGCCGGCGCCCTTCAAGCCAAACTGGTGATTATGTAGGAGCCCTCGTATGGACAGCGCCAATTTGATCCTGACCCAACCCGTCGGCCCGCCCAGCCCGCTGGAACAGCTCTCGAAATCGGATGTTGAGAAGGTCTCAGACGAGAAGAAAAGGCAGATTGCCAAGGATTTTGAATCGGTTCTGCTGACCAAGCTGATGGACCAGATGAAAGAGACCATCGGCGACTGGGGCTTCGAGAAGGACGGGGCCTCCGGCCAGGTCCAGGGAATATTCTGGTTGTACCTCGCCCAGGACGTTGCCAACAACGGAGGGATGGGGCTGTGGAAAGACATCTACCAATTCATGGCCGGCAGTCATCAGACGAATGCAGCAGAGAAGTCACTGGATGGGTGTCTATGAACGCAGTCAGAGTAGAAGACAGAGTTGAAGAGCTGCTGGCGTGTCTCGATAACGACGCCCGGTATATCCAGGAGAGCTTGTCACAGCTCAATGAGCTGCGCACGCTGGTCATCAAACGCGATGATGCGGCTCTGGGCACGCTGCTGGAGAGCATTCAGGCCCAGTCGGGCCACCACAGGAGTCAGGAACAGGACCGGCAGTCCGTCCGAAAGAACCTGGCAGACGCCCTCGGATGCGACGTCCGGCAGATGACCTTATCGGCGCTCCAGGAGAATCTGCCGGAAGCGAAGAAGGAGCAGGTCAACCAGATGAAGGCAAAGCTGAAATCGCTGCTGGCCGAACTCCGGAAGGAATACTTGAGTACCGTGTTGCTTTTGTCTGAATGTTCCAGGCTCAACAACCTGCTCTTGAGAAGCATCTTCAATCTCGGCGGGACCGGGGAGGTATATTACAACGCCAACGGTGTCACCCGGCGGCAAACCGAAACGGCTTTTGTGAATCTACAGTTTTAGATGCTCGGCAGAATCTCGTAACGAGAGTCAGAATATGGACAGTTTTGGCATAGGGATTAGCGGTCTTAATGCCGCTCAAAAGGCTTTTGAGATCATTGGCAACAACATCGCCAATGCGGCCACGGACGGCTTTCATCGCCAGCGGATCAATCTCAGTCCCGCGTATTCGGCGCAGGTGGGGTCGGTCCTCATGGGAGGAGGTGTTGATGTTGCCAGCATCGTCCGAGTCATCGACGGGCTTCTTCAAAAGGAGATGTTCAAGCAGGAATCGGTGCTGGAGCAGGTCTCGAAGGAGCTGACCACGTTGCGCATGGCCGAAAGTGCGTTTGGAGAGCTCTCCGGGCGCATCGGTTTAAGCGCGACTATCGATGAATTCTTCAACGCCCTGCAGGACCTTTCCGCGCATCCCAATGAAGCGATATGGCAGAACCAGGCTTTGACCGCTGCGGAGACAATGACCGGCCAATTCAGGACCATGGGAGATTTTCTTACATCTTTGGAAACCCAGATCAGGCTGGAAGCTGAAAACGCAGTCAAAGAGCTCAACGCGCTGGTCGTGCGAATAGCCGACCTCAACGACAGCATAAAAAGGCACGAAATCAGCGGCGGGCAGGCCAACAATCTGCGGGACCAGAGAGACCAGTGCATCACCCAACTGGCTAAACTTATCAGTGTGGAGACCCAGTCGCGAGAGTATGGTGTGGTGGACGTCAGCGTCAGCGGCATCCCGGTGGTGACCAGCACGTCCGCCTTCGAGCTGGAGGCCGGCTTGACGGAGAACCTCGGGTTGGGTATTGGCGTCGCCGGCGAGTCGAACTATACCCTGAACATGGAAGGCGGGCGGCTTGGTGCGCTGCTAACGCTGAAAAACGATTTGCTCGCCGATATCCACGGTGACCTGGATAAGCTGGCTGGCGCGATCATCCGGCAGATCAATGAATACCACGTTCAAGGCGTCGGTTCGAGCGGTTCCTTTACCGGCCTGGTCGGCTGGCCCATGAGCAGCGGGATCCTGGCCAATTTCGACCCGCCG
The DNA here is from genome assembly GCA_035529475.1 of Sedimentisphaerales bacterium. Classification (GTDB taxonomy): domain Bacteria; phylum Planctomycetota; class Phycisphaerae; order Sedimentisphaerales; family Anaerobacaceae. The sequence goes on from DATKWR010000481.1 coordinate 33,603, forward strand.
GTGTCGGATGGGAACATCTACATACGAGTCACGAACACCAGCACCGGCGCCGTCACGAGGACGGCTGTCTCTGTCGATGCGTCCGCAGACACGTTGACCACCGTTGCTGCTGCGATCACTTTCGCGGTCACGGGGCTGACCGCCTCGGTAGCGGATTCGCGGCTGAACATCCAGGCGGATACAAACTACGAGTTCGATTTCCTGCCCTGCGCGCTTGGCTCGCCGACGGCCAGCGACTTCACGGGAGCGATATCGCCCCCGAGCGTATCCGTATCCGGCATTTATGCGGGCACGAAAAACCAGACTTTTGAATTTACGGTATCAGGTTCGGGCTCCGTCGGAAATGGGGCCCTGCAAATTGACGTGACGGATGGGGACGGAAATACGGTTGCGACACTCAGTGTCGGCTCAGGCTACGCCGCGGGGGACAAGCTGGATCTGGGCAATGGCATCAAGATAGCGCTCGGTGCCGGCGACCTGGCGGACGGCAACACCTTCGAAGTGGACGCATTTGCCGATACGGATACTTCAGGGGTCCTGGCCGCAGCGGGAATAAACGTCTTTCTGACGGGCAGCGAAGCATCGGACATGGCGGTTCACTCCGCCATATCGGCCAGCCCGGGCCGCATCGCCACGGCGCTGGGTTCGGACATGACGGATAACTCGAACGCCCTGCGCATGGAAGCGCTGCGGAACCAGGCGATAACGAGTCTCGGCTCCATGACGCCCGGAGAGTTCTATCGCCAACTGACGGCCGACATCGGCCAACAGGTCGCCGTCAAGCAGATACACCAGGATAATATCGAGGCGATGGTCCAGAGCATCGCGAATCAGCAGGATGAGATCAGCGGCGTCGATATCAATGAAGAAGCGGCTCAGCTACTGATTTTCGAGCAGATGTTCAAGGCCATGGCCAAATACCTGGCCACGATTCAAGCGTCACTTACGGCGGTAATGCAAATAATATGAGAACGGTGCGGCGCGACGCGGGCGCCCGGAAAAACAGGGTGCAGCACAAATGAGCAGCTCACTTGCGAATGTTTATAATAACGTCAACTATGCTCTGCATCTGCACGGTGCCGCGATGACGCGACTGCAGGAGCAGGCCTCCACCGGCTCGCGTATAAACCGCGTCTCGGATGATCCCTCCGCCGCCTACCGGATCATGGGATTGAATACCGACCAAAGGGCGCTCGACAACTACGCAGACAATCTCTCGGACATCGTCAGCTTACTGGATCTCTCGTCAACCGTTATTCAGGAGATCGCTTCGGCCCTCACCGAAACGAGGGTGCGTCTGACTCAAATTGCCGGCGGCATCTACAGCGAGGACGCACGGCAAAGGACCGCCGAAGGAATCAACGACATATTGGAGCAGATCGTTTCTCTGGCCAACACAAAACACATGGGTCAGTATCTGTTCGGCGGAGGCGATACGGCCTCGGCGCCCTATCTGATAGAGCGCGCAAACGGCCAAATTACCAGCGTGACATACCGGGGCAGCGACGAGAATCGAAATGTGGAGGTGGCTCCCGGTGTGAACTCATCGGCCTTCTACGTGGGCGATGACATGTTTCGTTCCGACGACCGCGGCGAGCTGATTTTTCTGGGCGAGACCGGCGCCAGGACCGGCACGGGCACTTCCACGGTGCGCGGAGATACCTGGCTGACCGTAACCGGCTCGGCCGGCAACTACACTCTTTCTATCGATGACGGCCAGACGACTTTCCCCACGAACGGCACGGACATCAATCTGGCCGTTACGAATCCGGAAACCGGCGAGATTCTCTATGTTGACACCACCGGGATAGCCGGTGCCGGCGTCGATATGGTCCGGGCCCCCGGAACCTATGACATATTCAATACGCTCATCAGCATCCGGGACGTACTCCAGAATGAAAAAGCGCTTTCCAGCGGTCAATTGCGCCAACTGCAGGATAGCACGCTGATTTCGCTGGAAGAGGTCAATGGGTTGATCGTCGGGGCTGAAGTTGCCGTGGGGGCGCGCGTCGGCTTCCTGGACAACCTCAAGGACAGTCTCAAGAACCTGAAGTATGACGCCGAGGATGAGACGACCCGTTTGCAGGAGGCGGACATCGCGCAGCTCGCCATAGACCTCTCGCGCCGGGAGATTCTCTACCAGATATCGCTGTCCGTCGCCGGCAAGCTCATGTCCATGTCCTTGCTGGACTTTCTGCGGTAACCGCCCCGGGGGGAATTGGCATCAGACAGGTCTGTTCTTGAACAGCTTGTATGTCTGATATTTATACGGATTTCACAGGGGGATGCCGCAAAATTGCCAAATAGGTCAATGCCGCCTGAAGGCACGGAATTTGCTCATAGGTCCTTGAAGCTTTAGATTGCTGGTGCAAGGACAATGCGCTCGGCAGGACTTTAATGGAGTAGTGTAAATGACGATGGAGCCGAAATCGAACCCGCTCGGCGGGCAAACGGGCGATACCGAATGTGGAAACGCCAACCTATACGAGAAAGGTCTTCAGTTGGCCGGAGCCGGCAGATACCAGGATGCCCTGGCCTGTATGCGGGAGCATCTTCGCACCTCGCCGCAGGATGCACAGATTCTAAATGATATCGGGGCCATTCTTCATTGCCTGGGGCGCTCAGACGAAGCGATTGACCATTTCCTCAGAGCCCGGTCCCTGCGTAAGGACTCGCCCGAGATCGTATGGAACCTCGTCGAGGCGTATCTTGCCGTCGGCAAGGCGAACGAAGCCGCATCGCTCTTCGACGACTTGGAGCGCATGAACGTGCTCAACGTGGACGTGCTCAACAGAGCCGCCAACATATTCCTGAATCAGAATAACAAAGCCGGCGCCGTCGAGACGCTGCTTCGCTCGCTGCGCCTCTGCCCCGGGCAGGAAATCCTCCAGCCGATGCTCCAGGTCATTCGTTCCAAGAGACCGAAGCTGGCGTTCTTCTGCGGCGGCGACGGCATGGGATTCCTCGATGAAATCGTGGAGTTCGCCCGGCCGCGTTTTGAGGTGCGTCTTTTCGACGGCCGGACCGAAGAAGAGCTCTATGAGCTGATGAAGTGGAGTGATGTTTCGTGGTTTGAGTGGTGCACGAATCTTGCCGTGATAGGTTCGCGGCAGCCCAAGGTCTGCAAGAACATCATCAGACTGCACCGTTATGAAGCGTACGAGCTCTGGCCCCGGCAGGTGAACTGGGCGAACATCGACCAGCTTGTTACCGTCGGCAACAGCTTCGTCAGAGAGGTTCTTCTCGACGGGGTTCCGCAGCTTGAAAGCACAACATCGGTGATCGGTATTCCGAACGGTGTCAGTCTCGATAAGTTTCCCTTCACCGCGCGCCGAAAGGGCAAGAACATCGCTTTTCTGGCCAACCTGCGAACCGTCAAGAACCCGCCTTTTGTCCTGCAGTGCATGCAAAAGCTGCACTACATCGATCGCCAGTACCGCCTGTTCTTTGGAGGGAAGTTCCAGGACACGGCCCTGGAGCAATATCTGAGGCACATGGTCGCGGCTCTCGACCTCCGCGACGTGGTATTCTTCGACGGATGGCAGCCGGATGTCCGTTCGTGGCTTGCGGACAAGCACTACATCGTTTCAACGAGTATTATCGAAAGCCAGGGGATGGGTGTTCTGGAAGCCATGGCTTGCGGCGTGAAACCCGTGATTCATAACTTCCCGGGTGCGGCCGAGACATTTCCGTCCGAATTCCTGTTCAACATCGCCGAGGAATTTTGCGCTCAGATTTGTTCCGAGGCCTACGAACCCGAGAGATATCGAAAGTTTGTCGAAGAGCGGTATGCGCTGCAAAATCAGTTGGCTCGGATTAACAATATCTTCACGCGATTCGAGGCCGAGATAGACTCGCGTTGCACCGACACCGGACATACGGTCTCACCGGATTGGAATCGTGAGCGGGTTACGCGGTCCCAGGACGCTCTGTCTCCGGCGTATGGGAAGAATGCGATTGTATGAATCGTGAGGACTTAGGGAATCCCGGATACCCCTGACATGGCACAAGACTGCGATAAGAAGGCCGGCCCGGTCGTGAGCGTGCTGCTTCCGACGTTCAACCGGCCCCGATATCTTCCTCTGGCCCTGGCCAGTATTGTGCGCCAGAGCTACAGACATCTCCAGGTCATTGTTGTCAACGACGGCGGCGTCGATGTGAGCGGCATCGTCAATTCCTTTCACGACTCTCGGGTGATTCTGATCAATAGAAAGCAAAACCTGGGCAAGCCCCATTCGCTGAACGAGGCTTTAGGTCGGGCAGAAGGCAAATACGTCGCCTATCTGGACGACGACGACCTGTATTACCCTCATCACATCGAAACATTGGTCAACGCTTTGGAAGGCCCGACGGATTGCCAGGTGGCCTACAGCGATTTCTACAAGACCTGTTGCAGGGTTTCCTCGGATGGCGCCCGGCAGGTCCTGAGTAAAACCGTGGAAGTCAGCCGGGACTTCGACCGCTTTCTCATGCTGCATTTCAATCACGTTCTGCACGTTTGCCTGATGCACCGTCGGGACCTGCTTGACAAAACCGGCCCCTACAACGAGCAGCTTAACGTTCTGATCGACTGGGACATGACCCGACGGCTCGTCTTCTTCTCTGATTTTCACCACGTGTGTGAAATCACCGGGGAATATTACCATCCGATGGGTGAGTGCGACAGGATATCGGTGCAGCGCCGCAAGGACAAAAAGCGGTACGCCGAGAATGTCCTGACGATACGAACCACCCGGCCCCCCAAGCCCTGGGTGAAGATTCAGGATATGTCCATCATTCTTGCCGATGACCGGCTGGACAAAGAGGTGGGCAAGACCATTGGGGCAATATGGAGGCACACCTTTTATCCCTACAAGCTCTACCTGCCCCTGCCGGAGTCTGATATCGACCGGCTGAATACGGATATGCCCAATCTGGTCAAGGTGCCTGTTCGTCCGGCATCTTCTACGGCCCAGCGCGTGGATGCGGCTCTTGGACAATGCGAGGGCCGGTATATTGGACTCGTGCCGGGCGGGTTGCCCCTAAGAGACATGTGGATAGAGAATGCGCTCTATGCCCTGATGAATAGTCCCGCGGACCGCATCGGGTTCGCGGCGGAAGGCTCGACGGACAGCCTTTGGGCGGCGATCGTAAGGAAAAACGATTTACTCGCGGCTCGCACGCGTTTTCCGGACTTGCCGGTGCGGGAGTCACTTATGGCGGCCGGTGTGACACTGAGGTCGCCGGATTTCGAGGAACTTCCCTTCCAATTCGACAATTTGCTTCTGCAAGCGCAGGCGGAATTAAAGGACGGCAACTATCTGGAAGCGGCCCGGATGTTTGAATACCTTGCCGACCATCATCAGAACGAACTCTGGATGAACGCGTTGGCCGCAGGAGCTTTCTTCAAAGCCGGGGAACATACCAGAGCCGCCGAGCTCAGCCATACCGTCAATCAGAGACGAGCCACGGTGGATACGCTTCTGTTGGAGGCGAAGGTCCAACGCGAGCAGAAGGATTTCGGCTCGGCGATCGAATTGCTCAGGACCGCCGAACAGAAGCTGTCCAATCCCGACTTAAACATCCCCGCCCCCCTGCCGGCTTGCGGATACAGGTCTCCGGGCACAAGGGGCAATGAGAGCCGAATCCTTGAAGGAAACAACTTCCTATGGACATGACACGGAACAACGTTAACGGGCAGCATGATTCGACCCAGCACTACGAGGTCTTGCAGGAACTCGGGGATTGCTATACGTCTGTGGGCAATTGCGAGCAGGCCCAGCGATACTATGAAAGAGCGGCGGTTCTGTCCCCTGATGCGCCCGATCCGTACGTTGGACTGGGAGTCCTTGCCCTGCAGAAAGGGGTTCTCGATGACGCTGAAATCGCCTTCAGGGTGGCTTGCCGGCTGGACGGACGCTGTGCCAGGGCCTGTGCGGGGCTGGGCCTGGTTGCGCAGCAAAGGGGCGATTACAAACAGGCTTTTGAGATGTATCTGAAGTGCCTCGAACTGGACACGGACAACCTGCTCGCCCTGCTCGGCCTGTTTCAGACCTCGTGCCAGATGGGCTCGTTTGCCAAGGTGATCCACTATCTGGAAGTCTATTTGGATATGCATCCGGGCGACGTCTCCGTGATGTTCCCCTTAGCGGCGCTCTATATGAAGGACGGCCGATTCGAAGATTCCAGAAAAGTGCTCCTGGACCTTCTGGCCCTGGACAAGAATCATAAAGACGCGACGGACCTGCTGGAGGAAGTCGAGCATAGTTTGGCCCAAACAGGGCGGATGGGCCCCGAGACAAGTGCATGCAGGCCGAAGCGTTAGCGGGAGATGAGAATCTCATGGAGACCGGTGCGGGGACCATTGCGAACGAATATGGACGTCTGCTGGATGAGCTTGAAGGTCTCTTGAGCAGGCAGATTGAGCTGGCTCATCAGGGGGACTCGGCCGGCGAGCGGTTTGACCTTCTGACCGCCAGGGCCGGTTCCCTTGTGGGAAAAATCGCGCCGCTCGGCCCGGCCGGCCCCGCGGAGTATCAGCACAGATTCGAGAGGTTGCGGGAGCTGTATGAGACTTTGTCTCTGGTGCTCGCCGCTGAGAAAGCCGGCGTCTCTGACGAGCTGTGCCGGATTCGCAGAGGCAGGAAGATCATTGGAACGTATCGCAGTACTATTTGATTCTGCATGAGTTTAGGGATGTTGTCTTATGAGAAACTATGGCGAAAGCAAACGTATTCTCGTCACGGGCGGAGCAGGATTCATAGGCTCGCACCTCTGCGAACGGCTCCTCGAACAAGGTCACGAGATTCTTTGTCTGGACAACTTTTATACCGGCCGGCGAGCCAATATTGCTCATCTGCTTGCAGATCCTTGCTTTGAAGTATTACGACACGACGTGTGTTTTCCTCTCTACGTTGAGGTTGATGAAATCTATAACCTGGCCTGTCCGGCTTCACCCGTGCACTATCAGCTTGATCCCGTGCAGACGACAAAAACCTCCGTCCACGGCGCTATTAATATGCTTGGCCTGGCCAAGCGGCTGAGGGCCAAAATATTGCAGGCCTCGACCTCAGAAGTCTATGGGGATCCGACCGTTCATCCGCAGGAGGAAAGCTATTGGGGCAATGTGAATCCAATAGGGTTACGATCGTGTTATGACGAAGGGAAACGTTGTGCTGAAACTCTTTTTTTCGATTACCACCGTCAAAATAACGTCCAAATAAAAGTGGCCAGAATATTCAATACCTACGGCCCGAGGATGCATCCGAACGACGGGAGAGTCATCAGCAACTTCACGATGCAGGCGCTCAACAATGAAGATATCACCATTTATGGTGCCGGAAACCAGACCCGAAGTTTCTGCTACGTGGATGACCTTGTAGAGGGCTTGATAAGACTTATGGACAGCCCTGATGATTGTACCGGCCCGGTCAACTTGGGTAATCCGGGCGAAGTATCCATCTTAGAGTTAGCGGAAAGAATCATAGAGTTAACACGTTCAGAATCGCAGATCGTTTTTGCGCCTTTGCCGGAAGATGATCCTAAGCGAAGACAGCCGCTCTTGGACAGGGCAAAGACACAATTGGATTGGAGACCGAGCACCGAGCTTAATGAAGGACTGATAAGAACAATAGATTACTTCAGAAAGATTGTAATACCACATGAACAGGCAGTGGCTATCTGAAAAGACTGAAAGTTG
>DATKWR010000482.1:0-2668 GCA_035529475.1 Sedimentisphaerales bacterium
AAAATGCAGACAAGCACTTTAGCTGGCCTCTGGCGCGAATAGACAAGCACATGCCCGAGCAAATATTCAAAGACAAATCGAAGGTGTCTATACCTGCGCTGCTATGGTCTCACGCCATGTTTGTCATAGCCGCCCGTTTTCTCGGGAACGTGTAGCTTGGACAAAGTGCCCTGGGTCAGTCTGCCTTGCCGTCACACGAACCCAATGCCGCCCGGCTAAAAGGGCATTGTGCCGGCTTTGCCCTTCAATGGCCAGAGATCGGCATCCGTTCTTACTGTGGCAAAAATCCCTTTGGCCTGTGCGACAATCTCGGGATGTGCGTCGGCGACGTTATCGCGCTCGCCAATATCGGACTTCAGGTCGTACAGCTCAATGGGCCTCGACGGCGCCACGCACACGGCCTTCCAGTCGCCCATGCGGACTGCCTGCTTGGAGTTTCCCTCGTGGAATTCCCAGTACAGGAACTCATGTTGCTTTTGCGGTTTGCCGAGCAACGCCGGCACCATGGAAATTCCGTCGATTCCAGCCGGAGCGCGAGCACCAGCCAGCTCGGCGAATGTGGGCAGAATGTCCCAGAAGGCGGATACATGAGGGCATTGGCTGCCCGCCTTGATTCGGCCGGGCCAGCGCGCGATCATGGGGACCCGGATGCCGCCTTCGTACAGGTCGCGCTTAATTCCGCGCAACGGTCCGCTGCTGTCGAGGAAATCAGGCTTTATGCCTCCTTCTTTATGCGGCCCGTTGTCGCTGCTGAACATGACCAGCGTCTGTTCATCGAGCCCCGTTTCTTTGAGCTTGGCGACGATTCGGCCGATATCGCGGTCCATGCGCGAGATCATGGCCGCTTTGCCCTTTTCCGGTTCGGGCCAGTCTTTGTCCTTGTATATGCCGTAGTCGGGAACTTCCATTCCGTGCTCGCCGAATTGGCCCGCTTCGTTATTGGCGTGAGGAATTGTATATGGGATATACAGGAAGAATGGCCCATTTCGTCTTTCGATAAAGGTTAGCGCAGCTTCGGAGAAAAGGTCGTGTGAATAATCGATTTTTTCGCTCGCCAGGCCGACCAAGCCCTCCTGATCTTGCTTGTAGTGCTTCGCAGGATGCTGAACGACGTTCCTCAGCGGCACTTTCTCGCGGTTCTTCCAGAGAAAATCCGGATAATAGTTGTGAGCGTGCCACATGCTCAGATAGCCGAAGAAGTCGTCAAACCCGTTGTTGTGGGGGTCTTCAGGGGGCGGAGGATGGCCAATCCCCCACTTGCCTATACAGGCCGTCGAGTATCCGGCCTCTTTCAGCATCTTGGCAACGGTGGCCTCATCGGGTTTCATCAGGACGTCAACGTTTCCGCGAACGGTGCAATGGCCCGTGTGCTTGCCTGTCATCAACGAACAGCGGGAGGGCGCACAGACGGTGCTCCCGGCATAATGTTGGGTGAACCGCATTCCTTCCGCGGCCATCCTGTCCAGATTGGGGGTTTTGATGCGTTCTTGGCCGTAGCATCCCAGGTCTCCATAGCCAAGGTCGTCTGCCAGAATGTATAGGATGTTCGGTTTTTGTTTGCCTTGAAGCGTCTTTTCTTCTTGTGCCAGGCAGCCGTCAACTTGCAGTGTTCCGATTGCCGCTGCCGCCAAGCCGGCTTCTTTCAAGAATCGTCTTCGCGATTGTTTCATCGCTTCTGTCTCCGTCAAGTGAATCCGTATTGTGTTACGCGACAGAAGCTTATAGCACTTTTTCACGGCAGGCTCAAGGACGTCAACGCCATCAGATAGGCGATATCCTCTCGCGGCAAGGCGCAAACTCGTTCGTCCTATAATTACCGACCAGGAACGCCACGACGGTTCGGCAGGTCACAGGGTACAGGAGATTCTTTGCCAGATTCACTTTTGTCAGGACTTAGCTCTTGGACAGGTTTTTCGAAAAATGTCTTTTCGATTGTAATAAAAGGCAGTGCAAGTTCGTCTTTGTAGGTGAAAGCTACATGTGAGAGGAACAAAAGTGCAGCAGCTTGCAAAGAAGTCTCAGATGCGTAAGAAAGGCATGATTGATATCAGAGCGGCGCTGAAGTTGATTGCCGCCGAGGATATGAACGCCCTGCGCGGGGTTCGCAGAAGCATCGCGGGCCGGATCGCCAAATACGCCGATATGCAGAAGAAAATCTGAGCGAGGTTTTCCTTACCTTTAGTGGCGCTGTTGCCTTCCCTTGGCGTCCAGCACCAACACCCAGTCGTTGCCGAGATTTTCACCGCCGGAGAGATCAAATTCCTTTTGGCCGCTGTTCTCAAGCCGCCCCACTCGTTCGCTCCGGCCCGTTCCCGGGTCGAACCACCAGGCGGTCAATGTTGCCCCCTTGATCCTGCCGAGCCGCAGCGCAAAGTTCTTTCCTGTCGGCACATAGGCCATAGCAAAACTGTAGCCGCGAAGCACCTCGATGTAGTTATCCGACCCCGTTTGCTCGCTCAAGATCAAACCGCATGTTTGAGTTGTTGTATCCATCTGAAACGTCGCTCACAAGCTCGTGGAAAACGTACCGCACGTGTTCTTTCGCAAGCCTTCTGTTTGCTTGTTGATCGGTGACAACCTATAATGATCACCTGTGCGACGAACTCAAGTACAAGTCTAATAGGGTTAGGAGCCTGGTACAATGCCGACGACGAAAATCATTGCGACG
>DATKWR010000483.1:0-11603 GCA_035529475.1 Sedimentisphaerales bacterium
AACGTTTCAAAGGAACGACGCTGCGCCAGGGCGGCAGGTTGGCCGACATCGGCCCGACGTTGCTGCAAATGATGGACCTGCCGCAGCCCGAAGAAATGACCGGCATAAGTTTGTTGCCCAAGTAAATCGGAGGCAAACAGAATGACTACAAAGCAAACCGATAAAATGGCAATAGAAGCCGGCAGATGTCTCCGAAAAGCGGTGCGCGAAGAGTTGCAGCGAAAAGCATTGCTCGGCCAGTACGTCATCATAAGCCGTAACGGCAAAGCCTGCCGCGTTTCCGCCAAGCAGGCTCTAAAAATGGCCAAATCCAAATAATAGGATGTTTGTAATTAGGGCTGTGGAAATAACCGGAAAGAGCCCGCTGTTACTTTGACCCACAAAATGAATTGCGGTTATTTCTTGCTTATATCTGCCGTCGCAATGGAGGGATTTATATCTATTCTTTTGCGCCGGCTTCTTCAAGAAGCTGCACAATGCTGGTATGACCGTTGTACGCCGCCCACATCAAAGGCACTCTGCCATTATCGTCTTTGATGTTAACATTGGCGCCGCCAGCCAGAAGGGCCTTTACGGCCTGTACGTCTCCATCTTTCGCAGCCTGAATCAAACGAGCAGCTTCTTTTGATTTGCCATTGTCGCTGCAACCGGCGCTTATCAGAGAAGCACACATTATAGAAAGACATAGAATAAGCAACGCAGAAAGCTGCTGGAATTCTGCAAAAGAACGAATACAATGAGCCGACTATGGGACGGATACAGGTTCTTGACCAGAATATGATCAATATGATCGCCGCCGGCGAGGTGATCGAGCGTCCGGCCAGCGTGGTCAAGGAGCTGATGGAAAACAGCATCGACGCGGGGGCCACGAAGATCGCCGTCTCAGTCGAGGATGGGGGCAGGAGGTTGATCGGCATCAGCGATGACGGCTGCGGGATGGATGCAGAGGATCTGGCCCGCGCCTTTGAATCGCACACGACCAGTAAAATCAGAACCAGCGCCGACCTGCACGGCATCTCGACGCTCGGCTTTCGGGGCGAGGCGCTGGCCAGCATCGCTTCGGTGGCCCAGGTCCGAGCCGTCAGCAGAGCCAGGGATTCGGCGGCTGCAAACTGCATCGAGATCGATTGCGGCGACAAAGGCGAGGTCACTCCGTGCAGCGCGGATTTCGGAACAACAATTCAGGTCAGAGACATCTTCTACAAGCTGCCCGCCAGGCGTAAATTTCTCAAAACCGCCAACACGGAAATGGGGCACATCAGCGAGCAGCTTGCTCGCGTCGCTCTGGCCAAAGAGAACCTCGATCTGACCCTGATCCATAACGGCCGGGAGCTTCATCGATTGGCCGGCGGGCAGGACCTTGGCGGGCGAATCGCCGAGTTGTTTCCAATGTTGTCGCTGGGAACCTCGAACGATCTGATCGAAGCCTCCAGCAACGAAAAAGGGCTCCATATTCTTGCGCTGCTGGGCAAGCCGGGTGTTTCAAGAACAAGCAACCGATTTCAATACGTGTTCCTGAACGGCCGGTTCATTCGCGACAAATTCATTTCACACGCGATCAAAGAGGCCTATCGCGGGCTCCTGGAGCCCGGCAGGTTCCCCGTCGTTTTCCTGTTCATCCAAATGCCCTGCGAAGACTACGACGTCAACGTGCATCCGACGAAAATCGAGGTGCGTTTCTACAATGCGAACCTGGTTCATTCGCAGATTCTCGCAGCGCTGCGGGAAAAGCTTCTGGGAACCGACCTCGAAATGCCGGGCAAGCTGCCTTCAGCCGGGCAGCCGAGCAGCGCAGCGCCTCGCTCGGCGTCGGTCTCAAGTCAGAAAATTGCCGACGCCATGGCGGAGTTCTTCAGAAGGCACAGACCCGTCCAGAGGCAGGAGCAAATCAGATTTCGTCCTGCATCCCCGGCCGCAGCGAGTGAGGTTCCGTCTCACAAGCCCGTGTTGTACGACAGTCCGCTGGGGGATGGCTTGCGCCCGAAGTTCATCCAAATCCACGATAGTTTCATTGTCGCGCAGACCGACGACGGATTTGTCATTATTGACCAGCATGCGCTTCACGAGAGCATTCTGTACGAAGATTTGCGCAAGAGGATACAGGACGGCAAGCTCCAGTCGCAGAAGCTGTTGATTCCGGAAAGCTTCGAGGTCACCCCATCGGTGAGCCAGGCGTTTGAAGACAATGCCAAATTGCTCGAAAGAATGGGAATTGAGCTTGTCCCGTTCGGCCCCAGGACAATGGCCGTCCAGGCGTTTCCCACCCTTTTGTCGAACGTGCAACCGCTGGATTTCATGCAGGATTTGATGGACCTGCTGGAGCACGCGGATACCGGGCCGGATGCGGCCGGACTGCTCGACGAAGTCCTGAACATGACTGCCTGCAAGGCGGCAATCAAGGCGGGCCAAAAGCTGACCGACAGCGAAATCGAGCAACTGCTTGCCGACGGGCGGCAGGCAGAGTCTGCAAGCCGCTGTCCCCACGGCAGGCCCACGACCATAAAATTTTCGATAACCGACCTGGAGAAGCAGTTCAAGAGAACCTGATGAATAAGTGGCTTTGGCTGTTGTTGACGATCTCGTGCTGGATGGCCGCCGGATTCGCCTTGTGCGGTCCTCGACAAGGTCAGGAAAGCAAGAATGCCGCCCTGCCGGCCCCGCCGGAAAGGATTGTCTCGATGGCTCCAAATCTGACGGAAATTCTCTTCGCCCTGGGGCTCGACAAAGAAATCGCCGGTGTATCCCAGTACAGCGATTATCCGCCGGCGGCAAGAGAGAAACCCAGGGTGGGAAGCTTCTGGCAGCCGAACATTGAAAGTGTCGTGGCGGCCAAACCTGATTTGGTCATCACTCTGACCACAACGGGTTTCGAACAACAGAAACGGCTGGCCATGCGTCTGGCTCGCATCGGCTACAACAGTCTGACGCTGAAGATTGAAACGATAGCCGAGCTATTTGAAGGAATCGAACAAATCGGCGAGGCGACCGGCAGGCGGCCACAAGCAGATGAGGTCGTCAGTGACATCAGAAACAAGCTCCAGAAGCTCTCGGGACTGGTGGGCAGCGAGCAAAACGTCAGGGTGCTCTGGGTCGTCCAAAGAGAACCGCTTCGGGTCGCCGGAAGGGACACGTTTGTGAACGAGATGATCGAGCTGGCGGGCGGCGAAAACGTGATCGGCCCCACCGTGCACAAGTATCCGCCCATCGGGGCCGAACAGGTCATCGCCAGCGGCGCCGAGGTGATTATCGAGCCGGACATGGGCCAGCAGGACCTGACCGCTCAGGAGGAAAGTGCGTTTCGATATTGGGGCAAGTTTGAGAATCTTCCCGCTGCAACCAACAAACGGATTTATGTCATCCCCGGCGGCGCGGTCTCGCGGCTGGGCCCACGGCTCTATGACGGGATTGAGACCATTGCGAAGTGTTTGAGGCCGCATCTTTTTGAGAACTGAGGCGATGGATCAATTGCTCAGACCCAAAAAACTGATCGTCACGACGGGATTGGCGCTTGGCGTGCTCGTTATCGTGATGGTGGCGTGTTCGCTGGTCGGCAGTGAAGAGATCTCATTAAGAACCGCGTTCAGCCGCTCGGACGCTGCGTCGAACCCGGACCACGAGATTCTTGTGCGGGTCAGACTGCCGCGGATCATTCTCGCCTGCCTCGTGGGCGCAGCGCTGGCATGTTCCGGCGCGGTCTTCCAGGCCCTTCTGCGCAACCCCCTGGCTGACCCGTACATCCTGGGCATATCGAGCGGAGCAGGCTTAGGGGCAATGATCGCGGTGGTCGGCGGGCTGAACTGGACCCTCTGGGGCCGTTCTCCAATAGCGGTCTTCGCGTTTGCAGGAGCGTTGGGCACGGTCTGGCTGGTGTGGTTCATCGGCCGGCTGACGGGGAAGTTTCACGTGACCGGACTGCTGCTCGCGGGGGTCGTCGTCAACGCTTTCTTTTCAGCGGTCATCATGTTCCTCACCTCCATAGCCAAATCGGAGCAGGTTTATTCGACGATATTCTGGTTGATGGGTAACATGGCGGAGGAAGACTTTCTGGTCCTCTGGGTCGGGGCCGGGTGTGTGATTGGCGGCATCGCAGCGTTGTTCTTCATCAGTCCGCAGTTGAACGCCTTGAGCTTCGGCGCCGAAGACGCCCGGAGCATGGGCGTGAACATCGCCAGGACCCGGACAATCGCCTTTGCAATCGCAGCAGGGATTACCGCCATCGCTGTAAGTCTGAGTGGACTTATCGGATTTGTAGGACTTGTCGTTCCTCACGCCGTGAGGCTGGTTTTTGGCCCCGACCACCGTCTGATGGTCCCGCTGAGCGGCATCGTCGGGGCGATATTCCTGGTCGTTGCCGATACCCTGGCCCGGACTATCATCGCGCCGGCCCAGTTGCCAGTCGGAGTCGTCACGGCGATTGTCGGCGGGCCCGTCTTCCTGGTCCTGCTGGTCAAACATAGTCGAAAAATAGGCTGGTTGAAATGAGTGGCATCATCGAGGTCAGAAATCTGAGTTTCGGCTACACGTCAAAAAGCGCGGTCCTAAAGGATATCGGCTTTGCCGTCCCCTCGCGAACGTTCCTGGGGATAGTCGGCCCAAACGGCGCCGGCAAGAGCACGTTGCTCAACCTGATGTCGGGGGCACTGAAACCTCGATCCGGCACAATAACAATTGATGCGGCCCCCATCGAGTCGTACAGCGCTCAAGAACTTGCGGCGAGAGTGGCCGTCGTAAGACAGGAGTCTGTGCCGATATTTGGCTTTTCAGTCATGGAAACGGTTTTGATGGCACGGACGCCGTATTTCGGGGCGGCGGGATTTGAAAGTCAGGCCGACAGGGACATAGTCAAAGATGCGCTCGAGTTGACGGACACGACCGCTTTCGCCTCGCGGCCGCTGACGAGCCTGAGCAGTGGCGAGCGACAGCGTGTCTTCATCGCCCGGGCACTGGCCCAAAACAGCCCCATTCTGCTTCTGGATGAGCCGACGAGCTTCCTGGATCTGAAGCATCAAGTCGGCATTTATGACCTGCTCAAGGCCGCCCAGCTCGAAAAAGGCAAGACGATCGTGGCTGTAACGCACGACATCAACTTGGCCTGCCAATACTGCGATGAGGCCCTGCTTCTTGGGACCGATAACTCCTATCGGCATGGACCGGCGAACGAGGTTCTGACCGCCGAGCAAATCAAGGAGGTCTTTGACGTCCGAATCTTCGCCGGCAGGGTCGGACAAGAAAGATTCTTCATGCCGCTGGGCAAACGCGCAAAAGACAACGCACAAACCAATGCCAAGACAGGCAAGATTTAAACATAAGTACTTCAAATTAAATTACTTACAGGCACATTTCGTGATTTAACTTGAATAACTTGCCCGCGTTGATTACACTTGCTGGGTTCGACTTGGGGCGCTCGCATGACACTGTCCGTGGAGTCGGTGCCGGGATGCTATGACGTTTTCTTCGACAGTGGTATAAATAAGGTTTGGCAGTTAGAAAGGTAGATTAGGAAGTGGCACAAGAACGTAAGAAGATATCGCGAAAACAAGTAAGCACAACCAGAAAGAAGAAACACGGCCTGAGGGCTGGTGATATCGAGGTTTTCAAACAACTGCTGTTGGAGAAACGCAGGGAAATCCTGAGAAACGTGAATGAATTTGAAGACGAAGCACTGAAGCAGTCCCGGCTTGACGCCAGCGGGGATTTATCGAGCATGCCGATTCACATGGCCGATCTGGGAACCGACAACTACGAACAGGAATTTGCCCTGGGCTTGATGGACAGCGAGCGCAAGCTGCTCAGAGAGATCGACGATGCGCTGGAACGCATCGAACGGCGTACTTACGGCATCTGCGAAGGGACGAACGAGTCAATCCCCAAAGCCCGACTTAAGGCTCAGCCCTGGGCGAGATACTGTGTCGATTACGCCCGACTGTTGGAAAAAGGACTCGCCAGAGAGCAATAGATATACACACAGATGGACGTATGAGAAGCAGATGCCCGGTCTGTCACAAGATCGTCACAACATCAGGCACAGAAGAAACCGAAGATGCGGAGTTCTTTCCCTTCTGCTGTGAGCGGTGTAAACTCATTGATTTGGGCGCCTGGCTGGACGCCGAATACAAAATAGCCTCTGAGCAGCCATCGGAAGAATCTGCAGACCCATCCGACACAACCTCCCCCTCCGATAGCCGGTAAACCGCCCCCCAGAGGCAAATTCTGATGGAATTTGTTGAAATCGACCGATAATACGTTATATATGATTGCGGTTGCTTTTCGTTTGCACAACGGCAATTGTACCACCCTTGAAAGGAAGCAAAATGGTCGGCGGCAGAGAATCCTCTCAATTGCTGGACGGTCTTCTCTTTCCCGGTATATTCCAGGCTTTCCGCATGTCGATTCAGCCGACAAAATTGATCATTACCTCGTGCGCGCTGGCCGTAATCTGCCTGGCCGGCTGGATCATGGACTTTAGCAAAACGGTCCCTGTTGTCCGCGACGGCCAAGGCAAAATTGTGGAGACAGAGTTACAGATTTGTATGGCGAACCTCGCCCCCGACGTGTTGCGATCTGAAATTCAAAGACTCAAGGAAAGCGGCGACCGAAGCGGCGTGTTCTCGATACTCTGGAACTTCGCCGGCGCGAAGTTCAAGGGGGCGGTCGATTCCGTCTTTGATCTCAAGGTTCGCGAGGTCTGGAATAATATTCACGATTGTTTCAAAGCGGTCGCGTGGTCCTTGTTGTACCATCCCGTGTATTGCATCATTTTTTTCATTATTAAGCTGGCTGTGATTTCCATTGCGGGCGGTGCGGTCTGCCGGATTGCGGCTTTACAGTTTGCGCGGGGCGAAAAACCCGGCCTGACCGAAGCGCTGCGATTCAGCACAAAACGATTCACGAGTTTCTTCACTGCACCGCTGGCGCCAATCGGCATAATGGCCTTCATAGGTCTATTCATCATTCTTCTGGGGCTGGCGGGAAACATACCACGCGTCGGAGAACTCATTGTCGGAATTGGCATGCCTTTGGTCCTGGCTGCGGGTTTCCTGATTGCGGTCATTCTGATCGGCGCTGTCGTGGGATTCAACTTGATGTTCCCTGCGGTCGCCTACGACGGGTCGGACTGCTTCGATGCAATCAGTCGCTCCTTCAGCTACATTTATGCCAGGCCGTGGCGCATGGGCTTCTACACGGTGATCGCAGCGGTTTACGGCTCGATCTGTTATACATTCGTTCGCTTTCTTGCCTTCTTGTCGCTTTGGATTACCCACTGGTTTCTGCAGCTCAGCTTCTGGGCTGGAAATGGCAGCGGGCAGGTCAACAAGCTTGTGGCCATCTGGCCAAAACCCGAAGTCAGGACTCTGCTTGGTTCTTCGGGGCCGCTGGCAACCAACTGGACGGAAGCGGTCGCTGTCTTTCTGGCGCGTCTGTTCGTGCTGCTTGTCGTTGGACTGGTCGTGTCTTTTATTATCAGCTTCTATTTTTCCGCCAATACCATAATCTATTCACTCATGCGCAACAGGGTGGACAACACCGCTCGAGAGGACATTTACATGCCTTATGACGAGCCGGAAGTCGAGCCCGGCGAAGTTAATCGGGGGCCCGACCACCAGGAGAAATCCGCGTCGAAATCGGAATCGACGCCGGACTCATCTTCTTGCGAATCATAAGAAAAGAGACCTTCTGCGCGACCACGTTGAAGTATCCGGGGTAAAGGACGCTGCAGTGCTGTGAAGATATGCCTGAGATAGACACGAACACGCTAAAGGACAACAAGAGTCAGAACCCGTTGCAATCTTCAAGTCCCACTCCCGCCCTACTGCTTCGTTTCCGCAGACCTCTGATTGTTCTGGCCCATATAGGTGCGTTTGCCGCCTCTTTGATGCTTTCCTTCCTCGTGGTGCAGAACATGCAATTCAAACGAGAGTGGCTCGAATTATATCCCGCCCTACTGCTGTTCTTTCTCGCGGTGAAGCTGCCTGTCTTCGGGATTTTCAAACAATACCGGGGCTGGTGGCGCTACGTGGGGATTTCCGATCTGCACGGAATAGTGCGGGCCTCTCTTATAAGCACCTGTATTATCGTGGCTCTGTGGTTCGCGGCGGGCCGGTTTGAACCCATTCGCGCGCACCTTCCGCCCGGCCTGGAGAGACCTGCCGAAGGCGTATGTATGGCCGACATGCTCGCTACCATCCTGATGCTCGGCGGGCTGCGGATCGTCATCAGGCTGTACTACGAGGCGTTAAGCACCGCCGAAGCAGGCCGGCTGAAACGGTTTCTTATCGTCGGTGCGGGCAACGCGGGCGAGGCGCTGCTGCGGGAGATTTTCCGCATGTCCGTCGCGCAATACGACGTCGTCGGATTCATCGATGATGACCCGATTAAACAGGGTACTCGCATTCACGGAATACCGGTCCTCGGCACGGTCGAGCAACTGCCCGGCATCTGCGAGAACCGCAACGTCGAAGAAATTGCCATTGCAATGCCCTCGGCCAGCCCCAGGCAGCTCAGGCGCGTCATCCAGGTGTGCGAAGGGGCCAAAATCCGCTTCCGTACGGTGCCGTCGATCACGGATATCGCCTCCGGAAAGCTCCGCGTTTCGCAAATTCGAGATGTTGATATCAACGATTTGCTGGGCCGGGAGGCTGTGCAGCTCGAGATGGACTTGATAGAGGCCTTTGCCAGAGACAAGACAATTCTGGTTACCGGCGCGGGTGGGTCCATCGGCTCGGAGATGTGCCGGCAGTTGTGCCAGTTCAAACCGAAGCTGCTTCTGCTCGTCGAGCAGGCTGAAAACCCGCTATTCTATATAGAACGGGAGTTGCGGAGGCAATTTTCGGCCATCCGCGTCGAGGCGCTTGTCTGCAATATCACCGACAAAGCCCGCGTGGACGAGATTTTTGAAACGTATAAACCACAGGTTGTCATTCACGCTGCCGCCCACAAACACGTGCCCCTGATGGAGCTCAACGCGAGCGAAGCCGTCAAGAACAATATTGTGGGCACACAGGTCGTCGCCGATGCCGCGGATAAGTGCGGCGCGAGCAACTTCGTGATGATCAGCACGGATAAGGCCGTCAATCCCACGAGCATCATGGGCTCATCGAAACGAATCGCAGAGATGTATATTCAGGACCTGAGCCGAACGAGCAAAACGCACTTTGTCACCGTGCGTTTTGGCAACGTTCTTGGCTCGGACGGTTCCGTCGTTCCCATTTTCAAGAAGCAAATAGCCGAAGGCGGCCCCGTGACTGTCACGCATCCGGACATGAAGCGGTACTTCATGACCATTCCGGAAGCCAGTCAGCTCGTCCTGCAAGCCGCAACGATGGGAAAAGGCGGCGAGATCTTCGTGCTCGATATGGGAGAACCGGTCAAAATCGTGGACCTGGCCAGAGAGCTTATTACCCTCAGCGGCTTCAGGCCGGCAGAAGACATCGAGGTGGTTTTCACCGGCCCCCGGGCAGGCGAGAAACTCTTTGAGGAACTCTCCATAGAAGGCGAGGACATGCAGCGCACGAGGCACCCCAAGATCGGCATCTGGAAGAATATTCCAATGGACCGCGACAGACTCCGCAGCGGCATTAATGAGCTGATCGCCCTCGCCAAATCCCAGGGCCAGAACCAGATCGTGCACAAGATCAAAGAGCTGGTTCCGGAATATACCGGCGGAAACCACAATTGAGGCGACCCGCTGTGTCCAAGTCTCCGGCGCACGGCAGCCATGCACCACATCTTCAGCAGCCGGATACGACGTTCCTTGTACATCCCATTTCAGAGGAAGATTTCTCTTGACAAAAATCGCGTAAATGTGGTATGCTTAGAATAGGTAAGCTTGGCAGTTTATAGGCTGTCGGGGCGGCTTCTTTCGCGGTGCGAAGAGGCATCTTTACGAAGCGTCGGACCAGCCAGGACTGCCCAAATCGTTTTCAGTGGACGATGGGTTCAGGAAGGAAGGAGAGTGACGCCAGTCACACAAGCTTCAGCTTGGGCTGACAAGTCGGAAAAAACACATAAGAAAGAAGTCATTATCGGTCGTTTTTCAATCAACTCTTTCTCTAAGGAGCATTTGCATGTGCAAGAAACTAGTTATTCTGGTTCCTCTAATCCTGGCCGCCATAGAGCAGATTAGCTACGCGGGCCTTGTGGCATACTGGGATTTGGAGGAGGGATCGGGCACCACCACTACGGCGGCCGTCGGTTCGCCCGATGCCGATGGTACGCTGGTGGGAGCAACCTGGATAACCGCCGGGCTGGCTCCGATTGACGGCAGCACGGCGGCGGCTTTCTTCAACTCGGCCAACGCCGACCGAATTGAAACGAACTACCCCGGCATCTTGGGCCAGGCGGCGCGCAGCGTAGCCGTCTGGATTAAGGCTGAACCCACACAGAACAACAATGCGGTCATAGTTAGTTGGGGACCTAATAACCCGACCCAAAGATATTCCTTTCGCTTAAATGGCAGTGCCGCCAATGGATCGCTGTGGGCTCTCCGACTCGAGATTCAAGGCAGTTATGCTATAGCGCAAAGGCCACTTAATGACGGTCAATGGCATCATGTTGCCGTAACCAAGGGTGATGGAGCGACGATCAATCAGGTTAGTTTCTATGTCGATGGCCGGCCTGAGGGAAACCTCTCGGGCACGTCCGGAGGTGGCTTGATCAACACCGCGAGTACCTCCGTCGTTCTGGGCAATTCCGGTCACGCCACCGCCACCTATGGATACGACGGCGCCATCGACGAGGTCCGTATCTACGACCATGTTTTGTCGCCGGCCGAGATAAAGAGCCTTGCCTTCCGCCCAAGGGCCTATGGGCCCAATCCTGCGGAGGGCGCAACCCATGAGGCCACATGGATAACGCTCTCCTGGTCGCCGGGAGATGCGGCCGTCTCGCACGACGTGTATCTGGGCGATAATTTCGAGGACGTGAATGCCCGCACGGGCGATACGTTCCGTGGCAACATAGGCACGACTTCTCTTCTTGCGGGTTTTCCCGGATATTCGTTTCCGGGCGGTCTCATGCCGGGTTCTACTTACTATTGGCGAATTGATGAAGTCAACGACGCCAATCCGGACAGCCCCTGGAAAGGCGACGTCTGGAGCTTCACCATTCCTCCCAAGACGGCTTACAGTCCTGACCCCGCCGATGGCGGCAAGTTTGTGCTTGCGAATGTGACCCTGAACTGGGCGGGTGGGTTGCATGCGATACTCCATACGGTCTATTTCGGCGACAACTTCGACGACATCAACAATGCCACGGGGGGCTTGGCCACGACAACAGCAGAGCATACCCCCGCCGGCCCCCTTGAGCTGGGCAAGACGTACTATTGGCGGGTGGACGAGTTTGACGGCGCTGCGACGCACAAGGGCAACGTTTGGAGCTTCACAACCATACCGGTTGTACCGGTTGCCGCCGATCCGAACCTGGTCGTCTTGTGGACGCTTGACGAAGGCATGGGCACGACCGCAGTGGACTGGTCGGGGCACGGCCACCATGGCACCGTCGCCGGCGGCGCCCAGTGGGTGGACGGATACCAAGGTGCTGCGTTGACCTTTGGAGACGACGTCTATGTGGAATCAGCCTACCCGGGCATATCGGGCACAGCGGCC
>DATKWR010000484.1:0-13501 GCA_035529475.1 Sedimentisphaerales bacterium
TGAGGTACACATTGTGCTTAGCCGCCTCTCTTCCCGGTCGAAAGCTGAGGATCACATCCACATCTACGCCTGTAGCCCCGGGATTCGGACTTGGCTCTCTTGCGACGACCGGCACGCTGAAGAATCGCACCTCGCTGAGACCATATTGCTTCACGAAGCCTCCCCAGTTGCTGTTGGCCGTAATCTTGACATACTTGGCGGCCACACCGCCGAGATCGATAGTGGTATTGGCAGCATAACCAGCCGAACCAGGACCCCGGGCAAACTCATGGGTACTGCCCAATGGGGTCCAGTTAGCGCCATCGGTCGAATACTCAATCGCAGCTTCCTTCACGCCGAAACCAATCGCGGGCTCAATAGTGGTATTATAGTTCCATACCACCATCTGATGCAGCTTATGGACCCTGTCGAATTCGTACTGGATCCAGGTGGGCTGCGCCCCGGTCATACTGCTGAGCCACATATCTGTATTTGCTGCGGAGTGCAAATCACTGGCGTTCAACCCGGAACCGTTGACTGTACTCTCCGGCCCCTCAGCCGCGCTGTTCGAGCTGGAAGCGGTGGCCGTGATGCTGGCAGCAGCTATCGGATAGGCAATTGGTTCGACCGTGAAACTCCACACATTGCCCTTGAAGATCGTGGAGTCCGGCGGTGCATTGACCTCATCGACACGCCAATAGTAAGTCTGGCCAAGATTGAGGCGGCCGGGTGGATCATAGGTTGTAGCGAGCTGACCTTGACTGGCCAGTACGCCACGCGGATTGGTTCTCCCGGCGCTGTTGACATCGTCGAAAATGGCTCCGAAGTACACATCATGTTGGTCGGCATACACTCCCGGCGCCCAGCTAAGGGACACATCTCGCAGCACATCTGTCTGGCCATCGGCCGGCTCCGGGCTCAAGGCGAGTTGAGCGGCAAGCAGCTCCCCTTTTCCCTGCGCCGTGTTTGTCTTCACTTCTTCTTCACTCAAAGCTCTGTTCCATATCCTGACTTCGTCGATCATGCCGGACCAATACTCATTCGAAACGACACCGGCAGCGTTCACAATATTGCCAACACAAACAGGATCTGTGGTGACGTTTATCTTACCGCTTGTTTGAGTCGTGCCTACCGGCGTTCCGTCCACGTAAAATACCATTTGGCTGCCATCATACGTTCCCGCTATGTGATACCACGTGCCCTCTACAGGCGTTGGGCCGAGGATGTACTGCCAGCCCCCGATATAAAGGGAGAACCGCAGCACGCCGTTTTGATCTGTCCTGATGTCGTAGGAAAACAGGGCACTGCCCAATGTACTGGAGGGTGATTTCGCAACTATAGTTCGCCAATCCGCCGTCAGGTTGGCTCCCGGGTTAATCCAAGCCATTAGCGTGATCTCGTCTTCAATATCCAGCGTGGCGCTGGTCGGTACGACCACTTGATCGTCAACCGCATCAAACATCAATGCGCTGCCAAACTTCCCCTCTGCGGGCGCCGGATTGCCTCGCAGGGCGCCGTTGTTGCCGTACACCGAATGGTCCGTTGCTTCACCGGCCACGTCGTCATCGAACGAGAAATACAAAACCAAGGATGGATCCTGTGCATTTAGAGTGGACGACAGCACCACCATGACAAAAAAAACTACAAATGCACCCATTTGCCTGCTCAGTCCTCTACACATCTTACTTCCTCCAAAATCAGAGTTAAGCCGGGATTTCCCATATACACTTCACCGAACGACTCCTACAAGCTTCCGGTCCTATAATACTACAATCTCATCACAATTTCAATAATATTTCGACAGGTTCAGGATGCCACTTGGCAAAAAAACGGCACAGATCGGCAATATCGTCTTGCTTAATTTCGATAAGGCGCTTTAAGCTACGAAGCGTGGCCGGTATGTCATAACGTGGATGCCTCAAAGAAAAGTTTTGTGGCAACAGGGATTTTAGTATTTGAGTTTGCGTTCTTCATAGGTGCACGGTCCCAAACGAAAGGGCTGACAACCCTCTCAAACTACCAGCCTTTGACTGTATTGAAGCAAAGTGGAAGCAATTCACGGAAATGAAAGTACCGGAGAAAATGTTTTGACAAAGACGGGTTTTCTCACGATTCTCTCATCTTTGCGCTGCTACGATTGCCCTGCGCATCGCAACATCGCTGCCACGGCAGAACCTGCGCGACCGCCGGCAGGTGGGAAGGACAAGATTGATCGAAACGGTTGAGTTTAATGTGATCGAGGCTGCATCGAAGCTGAAAGAGTGTGGCCACAGGCAGGCCAGAGGCACGGGTGGGATGGTTGTCACTGCTTTCCCCTCAGCCAGTGAAGCCGGCGTAGAGATGCTCCGTGCGGGCGGCAATGCCATTGATGCCGCGGTGGCCGCAGCCTGGGCCTTGGCTGTTTGTGAGCCGAGCGGCTCGGGTCTGGGTGGACAGACGACCTTGTTGATCCGTCTTGCCGGAGGTAGGACGACGGTGGTGGACGGTCATTCACACGCACCCGCCGCCGTATCAACGAAACGGGTGTCGCGGGTTCAGCAACAGAAGGGATATCGCGCGTGCACCATTCCATCTACCCCGGCCACATTGGAGTTTGCACGGAAGCGTTATGGAGTATTATCCCGAGCTGCCGTGATGGAGCCGGCGATCCGTCTTGCTCAGGACGGCTATGCTATTACGAAGCTGCAGCGGCGGCAGATGAAATGGTGCCTGAACGCATTGCTCGCGTCTGCTGCTACTACCAAGCTGTTTCTGAGAAAGGAACGTCCCTGCAGGATCGGAGAGATCTTCCGGCAGGAGGAATTGGCGGCGACCCTTCGGCGTTTGGCCGATGTCGGCGTGGAAGACTTCTACAAAGGCCGAATCGCCTGCGCGATTGTTGACGACATGGCACGGAACGGCGGGCTGATTACAGAGGAAGATCTGGCGGAATATGAGGTCCCGATTGAGTGCGAGCCGGTCGCTATTGGCTATCGAGGCTGCAAGGTGGTCAGTGTTCCTCCGCCCGGAGGAGGGCTGAACGTACTGTCCGGATTGAAGATTCTGGAACACATAGCCCGCGACGACCTTGTGCGGGAAAATAACAAGTGGTATGAGCTTCTGGCCGAGCTGACACATGCCGTGTTCCATGAGCGCGATCGTTTTGCGGTCCATCCGCGAGATGTAACACCTTCGCTTCTCGAATGGTTCCTCGGCGACGAACGGGCGTCTGAGATTGCCGAGCGGATCGAAACCTGCGGCTGTGAGAGCGCTGGTCGGGCGGATGTAGAGGAGCCGGGGGAGACGACGCATCTGTGCACCATGGACCGCGAGGGCAACGCCGTATCGCTGACGCAGTCCATCCAATCGCTTTTCGGTGCCAAAGTCGCCAACGGGCAACTTGGATTTCTCTACAACAACTATCTGTGCACCTGTAGGCGAGGCCGGCATCCGTACCGGCTGGGCAGCGCTTGTATTCCGCGATCCAACATCGCACCTACTCTTGTCTTGAGAACTGATCTGTCGAGGGGTACAGAGTCACGTGGTGATACAAGGTGCGCACCTGAGCTCTTATTGGTGTTAGGAGCGGCGGGGAGCCGGCGCATCACATCGGCCATCCTGCACGTCATCAGCGGTGTTCTTGATCGTGGTGTATCACTTGACGAGGCCGTTGATTTACCCCGCATCCACGGGTTGCTCAGTCCTAAAGTCCACATCGAAAAGCCGGCGGCGACTGAGACGCTTCTTAAACGACTCGAGAAACGTTTTCGCGAGGTCAAGATCAGAGCCCATCACAGTTACTTCATGGGTTGTGTGCAGGCGATATATGTCGGAGACGATAAGACATTACTCGGTGTGGCCGATCCCAGACGCGATGGTGCGGCGGCAGGATTTTGATTGCATCGTTGATGTGTAATGAGCTGACGGGCTGAACCGAGGTTTACGTTATGCAACTGGGTAAAGGAAATCTATCAGGCACGCAAAGGTTGATTCTGGCGATGCTGATCGTCGGTCCATTGGTGGTAATGGTCTGTAAATGGCCGGCGCTGCCTACTTCCGGGTTCTTCATGCGTACCTTTTCCCTCGCCTACCTCTCGGGAAACAGAGAGAGTCGCGTTGAGTACATACTCTCCGTGCCTTTCGGTGCTACTCTGGTCGTGTTTTTTCGCCTTTTCCTGGGTATCCGGCTCCTCGGACCATTCCGCTCGATCCTCCTGGCAGTCGCTTTTCTGATCACGGGCATTCTGCCCGGCTTGGCCTTCCTGGCCATAGTGGTAGGTATCGTGCTGGCTACCCGGCCACTCATCAAAGCCATCCGTCTGCCGTACTTTGCCCGCGTCTCTGTAATCCTCAGTATCGTGGCGTTGATCATGCTGATGGCCCTGCTCTTGAGCACCTGGCTGGGTATCGAATCGCTCAGTCGGGTGGCCTATTTCCCAATCATTGCTCTCTGTTTGATGGGGGAGGGGTTTGCCGGCACCCTCTCCAAGGAAGGCCTGGGTTCGGCTCTGTGGCGTGGAACGATGACGGCCTTTGTGGCCGTACTCATCACCTTCCTGTTTGAAGTCAACGGATTTCGGAAGGTCTTTTTGTACTTCCCCGAATTGCTGATCCTCGAGATCGGCGGTATTATCGCTATTGCGGAGTTTTTTGATTTTCGTCTTCTGACACGGTTCAATCCGCCTGCGGCCAGAAAGAGTTCTTCCCGGCGCGCCGGGAAGGCCAAGTCTCTTGTCGCTGAAGCACCTCTGCGGGAGAGCCCAGAGAAGGTACGCTGTGCCGAAGTAGATGTTCAGCTCTCCGAGTCCCGGGACGAATAACTATGGTTATTGCTCCGGATATGTTGATTCTGCCGCGGACCCTTGTCGTGTTGGCGGAAAATTCTGTTAATAAGGGTATAGTTTATGAAAGTGGCGGTTGTACGAAATCGTGATAACAATGGCATCGTCAGTCATTTCGGCCAGCCTTGCCCGGAAGTCTATGGCAAGGCCACCGTTCAGAAGGTTATCGACGCGGTGCGGGCCGGCGGGCATACGGTGGCTGTTTTTGAGGGTGACAAGCGGCTGATCGCCAACCTCGAACAATTCATGCCGCCGGATTCACAGACTGGGCAGCCGGGCGGGATAGCCCTCAATATGGCTTATGGCATTCAAGGGGATTCTCGATATGCTCATGTGCCCGGGATGCTGGAGATGGCCGGAATTCCCTACACAGGCTCCAGCCCCGCAGGCCATGCACTATCACTGGACAAGGTGGTGACTAAGATTCTGATGCGGCAGGCAGGCGTGCCGACACCCAACTATCAGGTTATGAGTCGCCCGGGGGAACGGGCAGACAACCTTCGCTTCCCGTTGATCGTCAAGCCGCGGCACGAATCGACCAGCTACGGACTGCACTTCGTCCGGGACGGCCATGAATTGGAGCAAGCCGTGCGCGACATTGTCACGAAGTATCAGCAAGACGCGCTCGTGGAGGAGTATATCGCCGGTCGTGAGATCTGCGTCGGGCTGCTCGGCAATGACCCTGTCGAATTGCTTCCAGCGGTCGAGCTTGATTTTGAAAATCGACAATTGCAGGTCCTTACCTGGGGGGACAAATACCACAAAAACAGCGATGAGCCTGAGAAAATCTGTCCGGTGGAAGTTGGCCGGGAGATGCGAGATCGGCTCAACGAGCTATCCCTTGCCACGTTCCGCGCTTGCCAATGCAAGGACTATGCGCGGGTGGATATCCGAATCGATGCATCGGGGAATCCTTTCGTTCTGGAGATCAACTCCATGGCCTCTCTGGGACGCGGCGGGGCATTCGTCTTGGCGGCCAAGAACGCCGGCTACAGCTTCGAGTCGTTGATCTCGCGCATTCTCGATGTAGCCCATATTCGCTACTTTGGTGCGCCTGCACCGACCGGCACGCGCCCTGTGGAGACGCAAAGCCAAGCCGGGCCTGTTTCGCCTTCAGAGCGGACCGACGCCCCATCAGAATCCGCCGGACAGCAGCAACCGTCGCTGGGCCAGGCTACTGAGAAAAGGGCAGCTTCGGCGGCTGACTCTGCCTGCAACCGATATGTGTCTCAACAACAGCCTATTGACAATCAGATTCCTCCGTGCAAGGTCACGCCGTTCTATGACGAGCGGCTCCGCCGCAGCGCCTACTATGAGGAACTCAAACGTATCGTTGAGCCTTCTCTTGCGGAGTGTGAAGGCCCCGGCACCTTGGACACAAGTGGCGAGCGAGACCATACAAAAATGAAGGGCCTGCAACACAAGTACCCTCAAACTGTTCTGCTGCTCGTAACCGATCAGTGCTTCTCTTACTGTCGTTTCTGCTTTCGCAAAAGGCTCGTCGGACAGCAGTCAGAAGAGATTGTGCGTGATTACGGGGAGGTGTCGGAGTACATCAAAGAGCATCTGGAGATCACGGACGTTTTGCTTTCCGGTGGTGACCCGTTTGTGCTTGGCACTGAAGAGCTCCACAGTATCTTGGATCACTTGTTGCCTATCTCGCATTTGACCTCCGTCCGCTTTGGGACCAGGGGGATCATATACGATCCGCTGAGATTTCAAGACAAGAGTCTCGCTGAGCTGTTCCGAAGAATCTCGACCGCAGGAAAAGTGCCGGTAATTGTGACACACATAGATCATTTTGGCGAGGTATCTGAAGAAACTGAACTCGCCGTCCGGAAACTTCTCACATTGGGCGTCCAATTCTTCAATCAGACTGTGCTGCTGAGAGACGTAAACGACGCTCCTGATACTCTTGCGACTACTTTTGGCAAGCTCCATTCACTCGGTGTGCGGCCGTACTACCTCTTCCAGGCACGACCCGTTAGAGGTACTTCACACTTCCAGGTCCCTCTGGGTCGAGGCACAGAGATTCTTCGCGATGTCAACAGGCGGTTGAGCGGCATACAGAAGACCTATCGGTATGTTATGTCGCATTACTCGGGCAAAATCGAGATTCTTGCCGTCGGTGCAGACAGCCGCTTTTATATGCGTTATCATCAGAGCATCGCCCCTGAGAGAGCCGGCGTGATTTTCTCACGTCCGCACTGTGAAAATGCTTGTTGGCTTGATGACCTTCCTTGTTTCTCGGAGGTGTGTGAAACTGTCTAAAATATGAACCGCCGTTGCTCGGCGGAGTATTCTTCCTGTTGTTGCGTGCGGTCAGAAGCGTTCGCGCGTGATACGAGAACCGTGTTCTGCCGGTGAGATCATGTGGTAATGCATTGTTGGAGGTACGCCAAATGCACGTTATCATGGGTAATAGGCTCCGATGCGTCCTGCTTTCGATATTCTGCGTTTTGCTGTTTAGCTGTTCGGCAGGACTGTGCGACATCATAGCCGAGGGAGTTACGCTGGTACCGTTGACGGACGACGGCAAATCAAGGGCCGTGGCCTGGGCCTATCACGGCGACTGGGTGGCCTTCGTGCGACAAGTGGGTGACTCGTCCCAATGGCAACTGCACGTTATGAAAGCCGACGGCACTGAAATCAAGCCTGCCTGTCCAGTGGGAGATGTGTTTTTTGCCGAGTGGTCCTGGGCCGGCGACCGCATCGCGTATGAATTCTCCAATGCCACTGAGGACGAAAGCCAGGGAGGAGCTTATATTTACGACATCAGCCAGAACCGATCCACCGCCATTTGCCCCGCGTATCGAAGAAGTAATTTCGACGCCGACGACGGGCCCTACTGGTCGCCTGACGATCGCTACCTTGCGTACAAGCTCCGCCTGGGCCTGACGGAAACACGGCAGATCTGGCTCTACGACACCATTACAGAAAGAACCTGGCACCTGCTGCCCGAGCGGGGCCAGGGAAAAGACCAGCGCTGGAGCGCATCTCTGCCTCCGAGGCTAAGCCTGCTCGTGGAGGCCAGCGGCAACTTTGATGTGGTCACCGTCAATCCCGACGGAACCGGTCTTGTCATGATAACCGACATAGGGAGTGAATCATTACGCGCCGGAGATGCTCGCTGGTCTCCTGTTGACGATATCATAGCCTTCACCTTCGACAAGGACATGACTCAAAGCGAACGCGGGCAGCGCTGCGATGCATGGGTGGCCCGCGCCGACGGACGCGATGCCAGAAATCTGACTCATGCGAGCTCGCCTGCCACGGAGAACCAGCTTGAGCTTGATGACCCTTACTGGTCTTGGGACGGGCGCTACATATTGTCCAAGGGAGATCGCTTTGACATCCAGGGCTACGGCATCGACACGCTGTATCTCATAGACCCCAACAGCGGCGGATACAAGGTACTCTTGACCAGCTATCCGCGAAAGGATGGCATACTCGATGACTACGAGGCGATGAAATGGTCGTATGACAGCACGAAAATCGCTTTCCTGACCAGACGCTCTACGGTTCGTAACTGGGGTCCTGATTCGCGAGATGAGAACCAGCGGACGGCTCTGACCGTCTATGATATGACCACGGGGAAGGCCGAGGATCTTCTGCTGTTGAGCGAAGAGCTGGATCGCAAGCAGATCGAAGCCAGCGATGATCGTGATGACGGCGCGGTCAACATCTCGTGGTCGCCGGACAGCCGGTCGCTGCTTATCACGATATCGAAGATCATCAGCATAGGCGACAGGATTCTACAGCCGGATGTTTATCGCGTGGACCTGCCGCAGCGTCTCATCAGCCCCCTGGCCCGGGTCTGTGACGGACCCCCAATGGGCCGGGCCGCATCAACAACGGCCGACGTGACATCGCCCGGAGAGCAGCAGGAGCAACTCTCTGCCGGCATTGCTTCCGAACCTGCCGCTCCGGAACCATTCGAAGCGGATACGGGTATCGTCACCCGGACGATTGAGCCCCTGCACATGACCGTGGAAGAGGCACTTGCATCGTTACCGACCAAGTACAATCAATATGTCACGACGAACACATCCCGCAATCTATTCCTGTTCATGGGGCCTGCCGAGCTTCTGGCCGAGCTGCAGAACAATCTGAAACTGATTGACACCCCGGCCACCCAGATTCTGGTGGATTTGCTGGCTGTGGAGTTGACCGACGAGGCCACCCGTGAGCTTGGGCTGGACTGGACCTATGCCAAGGGACGTTTCGGCATGTTCCAACCTATGGGTAATGCGATTCGTGACCTAAGCCCGGACGCCACGTTAGACGGACTGACCACTTATCCCGGGACAGGCCAGTTCTTCTACCAGGGTGTTGGCCGACTGCCGGAAGAGTTCTTTGTTCGGTTAAACGCACTGGTCCAGGACGGTAAAGGCACGATCCTGACTAACCCGCGAACGGTCGCGGTCAGCGGCCAGGAAGCCATGATTCAGATTCGCAAGACACTGAATTACTTCTTTAACGAGGGCTATGATGTATCCGGCCGTCCCATCGTCAAAAAAAGCGATATCTCGGCGGACACCCAGGGCCGCATTACCCCCACCCTTCTGGCGGATGGTCGCATTAGCATGGCGGTGTCGGTTAAAGTCGGAAGCTTCACTTTCACGCCCGACGCCGGCTTGCCCGAACAGGTCAATCGGGAATCCACGACTACGGTCGTTGTGCGCGAAGGCCAGACTCTGGTGATCGGTGGCCTGCGTCAGCAGGAAATGAGCGAGGCCGTGACCAAAGTGCCGCTATTGGGTGATGTGCCGTTCATCGGACCTCTGTTCAGGAAAACTCAAAAGGTCGCCCGAAATAGCGTCCTGACGCTCTTTATCACTCCACATGTCCTGCTTCCCGACGCTCCCTCGCCGAATTGGCCCCAACTGAATGCCAGCGACCATACGATACAGCCTATTATGCGTGAGTCGCCGTCGCAAGACGACGGAGCACCTGGCAAAGACTGACGCCAGGCGCTGATGGGAAAGCAGGGAAATAATGACGAGCTACGCTCCGGCGGCTAAAATGTATGCGACGCCGCTGCCGGCGCCCGCTTTTTTGGTGGACATGAAGATGCGACTACTCTTGGTAGAAGACTATCGCCCGTTGCAGGAATCCCTTACAAAGGGACTGCGGGAGGCGGGCTTTGCAGTAGATACTACAGGCGATGGACAAGAGGGCTTGTGGTATGCGATGGGCAATGAGTACGATGTTATCATCCTTGACCTCATGCTGCCCGGCATGGATGGTCTCGAAATCCTCAAAAGAATACGAGGTCAAGGTCGAAAATCCCATGTCCTAATCTTGACGGCCAAAGACACTGTACGAGACCGCGTGGCTGGTTTGGATCTCGGCGCCGATGATTACCTCGTCAAGCCCTTCGCCTTTGAAGAGCTGTTAGCACGCGTTCGTGCATTACTGCGTCGCGGTTACCGGGAGAAGAATCCCTGCATCCAAATCAAGGACCTGCGAATTGACTTGACTACACGGAGCGTGTACCGCGGCAGCGAGAAAATCGGGCTCACTCCCCGGGAATATGCTCTGCTCGAATACTTGGCCATGCGGGCCGGGGAGATTGTGTCTCGAACCGATATATGGGAGCACATTTACGAGTTCAAGTCAGCCGCCACAAGCAACGTAGTGGATGTGTACATGGGTTACCTCAGGAAGAAACTCGAAACTGAAGGGAAACCTAAACTGCTCCATACCCTGCGTGGGCAGGGATATCTGTTGGGGGTTCAGTCATGATCCTTTCTCTCCGCGCTCGGTTGCTCTCGGGGATCATCACAGGTACGGCCGTGCTTTTGGCCATCCTTTGCACGTTGATCTATGTGTCTATGCGGCGTAACGTGATCCATCAATTTGACAAGTCTTTACTGACTACGGCCAGGTTGCTCTCCGCCATCATTCAGGATGAGGGCTTTCAAGAAGAAAAGGCCGGTCCGCATGATAACGGAGTCAATGATCAAGCAAGCGAGAAATCACCGAACCGGGAGTTGGAATTTGAGTTTGACGTTCGCATGACGCCCGAGTTCAACGATGATGACGGAGGTGCGTATTACCAGTTCTGGAGTCAGGACGGGAGCCTAACCGTGCGTTCACCTTCTCTTGGCCAGAGAGATCTCCAGCAAAGTGAAGGGGTATCAACCATACCCACATATCGTGAATGCATACTTCCTGACGGCAACCGGGGTCGCGCGGTTAGTTTAGGATTTCTTACAAGAGGCAGCGAGGATGAACAAGATCAGCAGAAAGGGATAGCTCTGACTTTGGTGGTTGCAAAGGATGCAAGCGACCTGCATGGTTTTTTGCTCTTTATGAGATGGTTACTATTGGGTTCTTCGCTGATCATACTTGTAATGTCAACAGGTGTTGGCCTGGGAGTGACTCGAACCAGCTTGCATCCCATTCGTGTTCTTGCCCGTGGTATTGAGTCCGTTCACAAAGACAATTTGGGGAAGAGATTCTCGGCAGAAGCTTATCCTGTGGAGCTACTTCCTATATGCGACTGTTTGAATGCGCTTTTGGAGCGGCTTAAGTCCTCTTTCGAGCGGGAGCAACGTTTCAATTCGGATGTGGCTCATGAACTTCGGACGCCGCTGGCTGGGATCCAGTCCATCATCGAGGTCAGCCTATCTCGTCAGCGAGACTCCACGGAGTACGAAGCCTCGCTGCACGCCTGCCTCGAAATAGTCAGAAGCATGCACAAAATGATTGACACGCTATTGTCGCTGACCAAACTTGATTCCCGCAAGATTTCTGCCCAGCGTCAGAACATCTGCCTTAAGGCCCTGATCGAAGACCGCTGGCAGAATTTCGCTGATAAGGGATTTGACAGAAACCTTACTTTTGAAAACCTCGTTCGTCACGAAATTACCTGCGCATCTGACAGAGATTATCTTGGTATGATTGTTTCAAATGCATTAGACAATGCGGTGGAATACTCCAATCAGGGTGGTAGAATCTGGGTGAATGCTGAGAAATCGGGGGACGCAATTCTGTTGTCTATTTCGAACACAGGGTGTGAGCTTACACGTGAGGAGGTTACACATGTTTTTGACTCCTTCTGGAGGAAAAATGAATCACGGAGTGACACTGGAGAACACTGGGGCATTGGATTGGCGGTAGTCCGGAAGATGACGGAGGCATTGGGGATAGGGGTTGAGGCCGTGATAGAGCACCAGGAGATCTTCACCATTCGTTTTGAACTGCCAACCACTGGGGCCATTCCCCCATCCAGAGAATGTCAGAATTGAACCACTACAGGACGACTTTGCTCAGATGGCGTGTAGCCAGGGCTTGATTACTCTTAACTAACCTTTTGTGGATCTTGAACTCCAATCAATTGATTGAGTCTCTTGTAGGTTTCGGGGTCAAAGAGGCTAAGATTGAGTATTCGGCTAACGGCACGATGTCTATTTGAGCACCGATGAGCAGGCCGTGATGGACGGTACGGCGCCTGTTACGACCGTGACCTCGCCCAGCTATGCCTCCTCCCTTGATCTGGCCAGCACGTACTACTGGCGCGTCGATGAGGTCAACGATGTCGAGACGCCATCAACCTGGCAAGGGGGCCTCTGGAGTCTCTCGACACAGGAGTATCTTGTAGTGGATGACTTCGAGTCCTACAACGACATTGAAGCCGGGCAAGAGGGCAGCAACCTGGTCTATATGACATGGGTGGACGGCTTTGGGACCACGACAAACGGCCCGACCATAGGTTATACCGAGGCGTTCCAGCCATCCATGGAGAAGACACTTATCTATGACGGCAAACAATCTTTGCCCCTTTTCTATGACAACATCATGGCCGCGTACTCCGAGGTCACAGCGAATGTGGCCGATCTACAGGCCGGCCGGGATTGGGCCGAGCATGGCATTAAAGGCTTGACGTTACGCTTCTACGGCGATCCGAACAACGTTCTGCAGCAGTGCCAGGAACTGATTGGCAAGGGCTTCAAGATGATATCGCAGTAAAGACATGGGTTCTGGCAGTGAATGATCTGTTATGTGCTGAAAAACAAATGCCTTTACCAATTGACCGGTATTTCACTAATGTCTGGCCTTTCATGTTCGGCCTACTGGCCTGTGATCTCCGAGAGGCGGACATCGCCGGTGATGCAATCGAGTTCATAAATACCGGGCTCGCGGCCGATAGCTTTGCTTTGGACCGTTTCGTAATCGCCCCCCGGCGCACGCCGAACAGGACCTTTCGGCCGAAGGCGTTGTGGTTGTGGACCCTGATCTCGTCATCGCTCATTTGTCGGCTTTGTTGAAATTGTGGGTTTCTTCATGTCCGGGGCTGACGGAGCCTCTGTCGTGGGCAGCCATTGTTTCAACCGATTGATGATTGTTGAATTTACAGGATCGGCGGCCACGTTGTGCCACTCGTTGGGATCGTTGTCGTGATCGTAGAGTTCCTCAGTGCCGTCCGCGTAGCGGATGTAGCGCCAGCGCCGGTCACGCACGGCGTGATTGCCCTGCATATAGGTCATCAGGGCCGGCCGGGTCCATTTGGCATTTGGATTCCGGAGAAGCGGCACGAGGCTTACTCCGTCCAACTCGGGTTTGTGATCGAGTCCACAGAGATCGATCAACGTCGGGTAGATGTCGATGAGGCTGACCGGTCTTTCGCAGCGTGTGCCGGGACGAGCAATGCCCGGGGCGACAATAATAAAGGGTACGTGATTGGTCTTTTCCCA
>DATKWR010000485.1:0-6161 GCA_035529475.1 Sedimentisphaerales bacterium
ATTTTCTCTATTATCTAAGCTTGTCTATTAAATAAATAGCCACGAGTTTTATGCGTAAAGCACACCGAATGCAATCAACTTTTGCGAAAAATATGCCCTTGACTTGACTGACCTTTCCCATTTGACTTCATAAACAGGGCGTCTTCACGCTACGCCTCAATAATACCGCAACATCCGGTTCCCTTTCAACTCTTCTGACCATCCTGACCATCAAACAGGCCGAAGAACACGCCAATTCACTGAAAACTCGCCATTTTGGCCCTTTTTCGACGCACCTCGACCAGTGATTTCCTATTACCCGTCCAGCTTCTCGCTCCCTCGCCGGTCATCTTAGGCTACAGCACCCGGTACGTCTATGACGGCCCCCACGTGATCGCCGAGTACGACGGCAATAACAACCTGCGGCGCAAATACATCTACGGCCCGGGCATGAAGCAAATCCGAAATCCTAAGCCCGCAACGCGAGACAATATCAAATTCAAATTCCCATCCGTCAAAAATCGACAATCGCAAATCGTAAATCGAAAATCCCTTGGGGTCGCCGACGCCAACGCCGTCTATTACTACCACTTCGACGCCTTAGGCAGCGTCGTGGCGCTGAGCGATGCGGCGGGCGATACCGTCCAGACCTACGAATACTCCGTCTATGGCGAAGTGGCCGTCGAGGACGCCAACCACCCCAACCCCTACATGTTTGCTGGTGTGCGCTACGACATCGAAATCGGCCTGTACTACAACCGCGCCCGATACTATAATCCCTTCACCGGCCGATTCCTCCAAACCGACCCGGTTGGCTATGAAGGTAACATCAACTGGTACAACTACTGCTCCAATAACCCACTAAATCTAACAGATCCGTTGGGTTTATTTCCAGTGCCAACATCTTCTCTCCTTTCTCTCCCCCGTATCGCTTTAAAGCGATTAATAATGACTCTTTGGAACATCCTAAAAGCAGAGCTTTCTCCCCCGTACCCAGGAAACTGGAGTCTGAATGACTATTTCAAATGGTACTTTTTCGGGGATGGTACAGAAGTTGATCTTGGTTCTACGGGCTTGCTCCCGCATATCCAACTGGCTTTGCGCGATGCAACTGAGGCTTTCGAAGAGATGTGTGTGGCTGAGACAAACGATGTTTGGTCGATAATCAAGCATGGTCCAATAGAGATAGAAGATGTGAACATGGGCCAGCTATTCGTATACGAACTTTATGATACTGATCCACCCCTTGTTGTACTGGGAACGGGCAGATCAAGCCCATTAAGAATGAGGTGTAGAGGATTTGTTCAAAAAGATGGATGCTACCATTTAGAATTCACGTACACAATCAGTGATCCATTCGACGGCGTTCTCAGCGGGGGTATAGCTTGGTTTCTGGGGACATTAAACGACCCCAGGGCTACTTATTTGGCTAATCTGATTAAGTCATTTGAAGAGCGTTTCGGCGAGATTGACTTTCCCTTTTCTCACCCATATAATATGACAGCGACTTGGGACACAGAACGCAATGGGAGGTTTCAGTAATGTCAAGCAGAATCAAGAATCGATGGTTGATCTGTTCTACTACGGCAGCTTTGATACTCATAATGGCTGGTATGAATTGCAGGCGAGAACCGCCCAGTAGTGGAAATCATACGCTTGGACGTTCGGAATCGCAGATTTTCAAGGAATACGTGCTGAAGCCAATTCCTGGCTCTGTAACCGACCTTAGAGTTGACAAGCCTGAGACATCGTGGGATATCAGGCATAAGTATGTTATGCGCTTCAAGATCAGCACGGCCGATATTGAGCTTATTCTCAAATCCAGAAGATTTGAAGAATTCGGATGGGACCGTTATGAGAACGACAATCTTTATTGGCAAGGCGCAGATAAAGTCGAGTTTGATCCTAATACTAATACACGTTCCGTAACTTTTGGCGGCGACAATCTGCCCTTGTACACTGGACCGCACGACGAGCCTCCCGAATGGTTCTCACCGAACGACTGGGATAATCCAAAGGTATACAAATTCGAGGAAAAGTGGGGGAAGACCCCTCGAAACGAGATTAAACTCCTAATATTCAATGAGGCGCTCGAAGAGGCCTACTTCATTGAATACCTGTAGTGCGGTAGAAGAATGAGTCTTAATAGGGACGGACCCAATCCTGTTCGGCACAAGAATTGCGGTGTGATTTAGGAATGATATCTGGGGACATCTATGAGCAAGCCGTTGTCAAGACGTTCGCGGGATTTCCAAACATCTATTCGGCGTCACCATACCGATTTCTCCGCTGTGATTACGACGGCTCCGATGCGGCTGCGTCTTACTCAACGACGGCACCGTCAAGTTCATTCGCACCAAAGAAGAACTCCAGCAGCTTCGATGGAAGTAACAGGGACTGCGAACTACATCGTGCGTCAGGTCAGTTTGAGGATGTCGGCTTTGAGAATCGGAAGTTTGTTCTCGACGATATCCCAGAGTATTTCGTGTTCCAGAACATCGTAGCCGTGAGCCAGCACGTTCCGCAGGCCGATGACTTTGTGAACATCACGAATTTCTTCAGCAAGATCCGGATGGTCGCTTCGCAGCCGGGCTAATGCTTCGCCGATGATCTCAAGCTCACGTTCGATGATAAGCTGCAACGCGCGGTCTTGCTGGAAATCATGGAAAGTCTTGCCTTGGCAAAAGGTCTCGATCTCCTCGATGGACTTCAGGATATCTTCGCGAAGCTTGCCGGGATTATGCCGCATAGATGAGCCTCTTGGTCTGGTCGAGCTCTCGGCGAAAGACACTGTTGCGCACGCCGGCGGCACATACCAGATCGACGGGCCGGCCGAGCAGATGCTCCAGCTCGGTCTTGAAATCAAAATATTGGTCGAAACTGCCTGTGACGCCTTTGCGTGAGAAAACCACGGCCACATCGATATCGCTGGCCGGTCCGAAATCTTCCCGCAAAGCCGACCCGAAGAGGTACAGCTCCTTGACGGAGTACTTGCGGCACAGCAATCCAATCTGTTCAGTCTTCTTATCGACAATGCCCATCAGAGTCTCTCCGATAATATGGACTTATCGCCGGGCGAATGCGTTCTGTTCACTGCTATTGTAACATCCGCGGTTCACGCGGCAAGTCCCATGTCGGATTTTCAAACTGCCGGACTGTGATATCGGGGGATATCGGCGGATATCGGCGGATATCCATACCTAATTTCCGAGACGCCGTCCCGGCGATTGATTGTTTGTTATTGACAATTCCGCGTGGCGGCAGCCTCACTAAAATTGACAATCCGTCAAACGAAGTGCCGGACAAGTCGTCCCCGCCAAACAGAGCGGCGGGCAAGAATCGAAAACTTGGCCTGATCCAATTCGACTCCGCTCAGGATAAACTTTGTTGAATGGATCGAATGGCTACTGTACGGAGGGTCCCTCGACTGCGCTCGGGATGCCTGCGCGCGCACGGTTTCGCCGGGGTGCTCGGAAAGGTCCTTCGGCTGCGCTCCCACGCCGAAACGCCATCGACGGGGTGCTCGGCGAATACGACGGCAATACAACCTCCTGCGCAAGTACATCTACGGCCCACGAGAATACGATGGACGGCCACTGGTTTTTTGCTTGACACCACTTTTTTCTATGGTGGGTTTGCCCTCCAGGTTTGAAACCAGACGATTGCGGCTGGGTGGACTTTGTGCGGCTCGTCCACGAAAAGCCGGGCCGCCGGACTCCGGCGCAGTTGCCGGAACGCACATCCGGGCCGGGAATGCAATTAGAGCTTGTTCCTTAGCTGAGGGCAGCTCCTTCGTGGAGTTTACCTGGCGCGCCGCGTAGTGCGTCGTCCGTACTTCGTCATTCGATATTCAGTTCGCCGTGGTTCTTGAATAATGAATATCGAATGACGAATGTCGAATATCGAAGGATAGGTGCTTACACGCCCTCGGCTTTCTTTTCTTGCGATTGTTTCTCCAGCTCTTGCTGTTTCTGTATCTGGGGAATAAGGGTTTTGAATGCCGATTGGATTTCCAGCAGATGTTTCTTTGGCAGGACCATCTGCAGTTTCAGTACGCCGTCGGCGGTCGTCCGACCGGCAAACGCAATGTTGCTTGTCGTCGGAACGTTGAGCGTGGTCGCACTCGCACCTGCGGGCATGGGCATCATGCCCAATGCCATATTGAGCATCCGGACGTAGTTCAGGGTCCCGACGGCATCGGCCTGCTGACTTTCAGGAATTGCCGCCAGGGCCGCCTGCATTTGCGAACCCGTCTGCGTTGGGCCGCCCGTCTGGACCTGGTCAATCAGCTCACGGACGACCTTGTCCGCCCCGCCCCCAATCGCATAGACGCAGTGGCCCTTCACGAAGGCCCATCGGTAATCGAGCGCATCGCCGTATATCTTGCGAATCATCTGAGTCTGCGGTGAATTCTCCTCGCCCACGTTGAAGGCCACCTTTGCCGAGTCGATCTTTATTCCTTTGTACGTATCGGCCTGGCGCTGGATCTTGAAATCCATCTCCATGCCGAAGCCCTTGTACAGCTTGGCAAAGGCCCCCTCCTGCATCATCTTCAATTGCTCGTCGATCACGTCCCTGAAGGACTGCTCATCCTTGACCTTGAGGACGTACTTTATCGAAACCAACGAGGACTCCTGCCCCATGGTTCCAAACGATATCGCCAGCGAATCCCCCATGGCGTCGATCAGCCTTGCCGTCAGAGTCCTGATTTTGTCCAGGTCTGCTTCGGGCACGGTTCCGGCCGTCATCTTGCCGACCAGGTCGATGAGTTTCGCATAGGCCACTTTCAGACTCGGGCGGTCAACCTTGCAGCCCAAATTCATCATCGCACCGTCGTCGAGATAGCCCAGCATATTGCCGAAGTCTCCGCCCACGGGGCTTCCTACGATCGCGGCCATGTCTGAGCCGGGTACGGCCTTGACGCCGACGGTGAGGCTGCACGTCTCGGGCGCGGGCGACAGTGCGAGCGTGACGTGGTCGGTGCCGTCCATCAGCATCTTGAACATGCCGCCGTAGAAATCCATGATGCCCGAAGGATCGACCATTATCGGCGGGCCCTGACCGCTCTCCTTCATTTTTTGCAGTTGCGTTTTCATCTGTTCGAGTTGGGCGAAAAACATCGGCCCGATCAGCCCCGAGGCCTCTTTCACGTTGACGTAGGCCCAGACCGAGGCGCTGCCCGCCAGCTTCTGCTGCTCGTCATCGAGCACCGTAACCAGGCTGCTTTTTCTCTGGCCCAGCATTTTCTTGACGCGCATCAGCTTCTCGCGCGCGTTCGGCGGGCAGACCAGGGCGACCCGGCGGAAACTCGTCACCAGCGCTCGCGAGCCGCCGTCAACGGCAATGGTCGAGATCCCTTCGCCGTCGGCTTGGCCGCAGTTAGGGTTCTGCGAAATGAATTTCTCATAGTCTCTGACCGGCAGCATCGCCCCGATGAACATATCCGCGATTGGCCCGCCTCCGGCCGGCCCGCCCGGAACGTTCACGGCGAAAATGGCAAAATCTCCCTTCCTGTTGACGCCGCGGAGCTTCTCATCGCCGAGCGCCTTGCCCAATTTGGAAATGACCGCCGCCTGGGCGTCGAAAGATTCCGGCGCAACACCCTTCAAAAACTCGTTGACCGTTTCCAAGGTGCCGTCGAGCTTGTTGATGCGCACGCAAAACACGCTCTTGGCCGGGATCGACCCCAGCAGCCCGGCCGCACCCGACTTTGCCGCCTTGGTCTTTGTCGCCTTGGCCGCCCACACACCGCCGGCAGCCAACAGCACGACTGTGCCCGTCAATAGGGCATTT
This sequence comes from Sedimentisphaerales bacterium, assembly GCA_035529475.1. Lineage (GTDB taxonomy): Bacteria > Planctomycetota > Phycisphaerae > Sedimentisphaerales > Anaerobacaceae. The sequence goes on from DATKWR010000485.1 coordinate 5,773, forward strand.
CTGGTAATCCTCGAATTGAGCATGGTCTGTCCTTTCAAAATGAGCTCAATGTTTTCACTTGTTAGTGTAGTGGGACTCTGCCCCACCACGATCTGTCGCTGGGTCAAGGCCTACTCTAAGTAAATACGCACGACAAACCGGAACTTCACAACTTTTTTCGAAACTTCCACGCAAACTCGATGTTTTGCCCGCTGATGCACATAGAAACAACTCCTGATTGATAGTTACCATGATTGCGCAGCAGAAGCAACTAAATTCGCCGAGCACGCGGCTGTTTGTAGTGACGCCGTAAGGCGTTACCCTTAAATGCCCTGACGGGCACACTACAAGCATCCGACAGGCAGACGGCTTGCCGCCTGCGGGCTCAGGAATGGGGATTAATTCTGGAC
>DATKWR010000486.1:0-7142 GCA_035529475.1 Sedimentisphaerales bacterium
CACTTCAGCCGGGGTATTCCCTGGCGCGGGCTCCGCCGTCTCACGGTGCGCGGCGATCTCGATCCGTACGCCCTCGACCTCGACCACGAGCAGCTCCCGTGGCTTGAATTTCAACTCTGCCATTCCATCTTTCAGTTCTACTTGCCGCGTGCCGTCGACACCACGCACCGTGACCGACCTGATCGTCTTCGGATCGATCCCGAGCGCCTGCCGAGAGAGATAAATGCCCGCGGTCTGCGGGCGGGTGTCCTGGTTGGTGAGGATTGCCAGGAACTTTTTATCGTTGTGCGCGGTCAAGGTGTTGATCTGCGGGTTGCTGACGACGATAGCTCCCCGTCGCAGCCACAACCAGCAACCGTTCTCATCAAAGATCTTGCCGGGCGCATGGCCGAAAACCTTGCCGTCGAAAAACGCATAACCGTTCTCTCGCAGTGACGGAAATTCGATCCGTCCGCCCGAGAGCAACTCCGCATCCGCCACCAGGTAGTCGATCGTCCAGGAAAGATGGGGGACAATGTGGTGATAGTAGATCACCGATTGGTCCGGGCCGACAAAAGGATACGCCGGGTCCTGCACCAGGTCCATGTGGCCGGCGACGTAGTAGCCCGGGTAATTCGCCCAGCGCCCGACGGTGGCATTGCGGGCGCAGGTTTCGAAGGCCTTGTCACCGGTGTAGCGCGCGAGGCGCAGGAACTCGGGCGCCCACACCGCCTGGTAGATGAGCCGGTTGCGCTCGGCCCCCAGCGTGCTCGGCTGCTCGAATCCGAGACCGACGCATGAAACGGCCCATGCCGGGGCCCGGTGTTCCGTTAGCGAATCGTCTTGCAGGGGGAACCCGAGCCTGGTTTCGTCGGGGCCGCGTGCCAGCAGACGACCGTGCCAGGGATCGCCCTCATAGCGGCCCGCCGGAAAGATCGTCGTTTCACCATCAGGAAACGCCGGTTGTGTCCACAAGCCGGCCATCAACTGGCGCGCGCCGATCACCGCACCATCAAGAAAGCGACTCTCGCCGGTTAGTTCATACATCATCAGCAGGCCCTCCCAGTCCGGCACAAAACTGATCAGCCAGAACGGCGTGTAACCTATCGGGCGCGTGGGCGGGTTGAGCACCTCCTCCTTGAGATACGCGTCGGCCAGCTCAACGGCCTTCCGGAGATCTTCGGGGTCCCCTGTCATCTGGTAGCGGGCCGCCCATTCGTTAAAGATCTCAGCATGGCTGTAACCGACTGTGCGGCGGACCTTGTCATCAGCCGGCAGCGCGATCCTTTTGAACGCATGCGTGTAGCCGCCGGTCAGCCGCGACAGCGCCGTGAACGTCGAGCTGCCGAAAAGCGTGACCGGTCCGCCCATCGGGCCGGTGCGATAACGTCCGGGGTCCCGAGGTTCCGGCGTGAAATGCACGCTGTCACGTGACAAAACGTACTGCATCGTCGGCAAGGCCCGACGGCGGTAGAGATCGCGGTCGCCGGTCAGGCGGTATAGCGACACCATCGTCGCAGGCGCCGAGTGGGTGACCGTGTTGCGAGATTCAATCTGATACCATCCCTTCGCCCGCTGCCACCAACCACCAAACTCGTCGTCCTTGATCAGGTCGATCATGTTCAGAACCGCATCGCTGAGCGAGACCCGTCTGTTTCGCCGGTAGTCGCGGAAACCGAAGACTTCATCCGCGGCGGTCCGGTAAGCGGCGTACCATTCGCCTGGCTGGACAAGGACGTTGCAGTGGAACGTGAGCGCTTGCTTCGCCGCCGCCTGCGCGCGTTGCGTCCCCGGCACCGGACCGTAGATCGCCGGCTGGACGTTCCCCGCTTCGTCGCGAATGCAGAATCCCATATTAGGCTTGCGCCGGTCCGGCCACGCAAACGGGATCTCCGACGGATCACCGATTACCGCCCATGAGATTGCCTTGGCGGCCTTTCCCGTCTGCGCCAGCGAGAGCGGCGTTGGTGTGCGGGGATCAAGCACCATGTAGGCCATCTCCGGGAACCGCTTGCGCTGGAACGCAAGCGGCAGTTGCAGTTCTTCGATTTCGCCGAGAGGCCGGCGGAAAAACATGTGATAACCAAGGCTGTACGAACCTGCCTTCGCCGGGGTGAAGGACAACTTCACGTTTGCGGCCCGGCGCCCCGGCGACAGTCGCCACTCGGCGACCAACTCGCCCGCCGGCGACGGCTCGAAATCGATCCGCACCGCGTCTCCAACACGCTTAGCGCTCGCCGGCTGGAACCGGAGAAACTCGCCCGCCCGCCAAATCTCCGGTGGGCCAATGGATCGAGCCGTAGTCAGAGTCACACCACCGGCTCTGACCTCGACGGGGTCCGCCACAGGTCGCACCCACAGCGGGAAAGTCCCTTTGTAGCGAATCTCAATCTCGCCAGTTCTGACCACAGAGTAGATCTCGGCTGCCGGATTCGCTTCCACCACCATCCACTCATCCCCGTGCCGAAGTTCCACGCGAGGAATGATCGTGTCGCGGCCCTCACAAGTCGCTGGAAGAAATGCGTAGCGCACGAACTCGTTCTCCAACGCGGCTACCGGCCGGCCATCGGCTGGCTGAACGGGACGCGCTGCCAGAGGATCCGCTGCGGCGGCCCCGGCGGGTTCCATTTCGACACGACTGATCCGCCGGAGCGCCTGGTCCAAGTTCGGGTCGGTTGTCAGCACGAGTGCATCGATTCGCCCAAAACCCTTCGAGACGTCGTGTATGCCGAGAAGGATTTTGCCGGCCGGCAGGTCGAACGCCCCGCCGGGTTCCCAGGTCCACCCCTCCTTCCCGGAGTCGCCGAAGACTTCCTTTGAACGCTGGCCATGGACCGATACCGTGAGCAAGCGGGTGCCCGGCCGGTAAGTGGGAAAATCGAGTGACCGAACCCACAGTTGGTAGCGCCCGGCTCGCGGAAGCTCAATCGCGGTCGCAGCGGGAAGCGCTGCTCCCGAGGGGCCGGCAAACAGGAATCCTTCGCCCGAGTGACCAGACTTGTCCGCAGCGACCGACCAGTCGCCTTGATAGTGGAAATCTTCGGCCTCCAAAACAAGCGTCACAGGCTGTTCAGCGGACCTAAGCGGACCGGACGCCATCAGCAGAATACAGAGGAATGTGGCTCGAAGGAGAATTGGCCTGCCTGGCCAATGCCCACGAGAGGTCGGTTTATCATTCGTCGGTGTCATTTCTTATAGCCTCCACGCTTGCGTTCTTGCACAAAGAGCCGCGTCTGACGAAAGATTTTCATGTCGCCCGTCATCCGGGGATCTCCAGTCTGACGGCCAAAGTTGATCAATTGCTGAGAGAGCCTTTCCCTGATGTCACGATATTCGGCCTTGGTTGACAGGTCGGCTTCTTGCCAGGGATCGTTTTCGATGTCGTAGAGCTCGATCGCGGATGGTTCAAGCGGGCGGCCACCCGTTCCATCCTCATCGCCGTCATACCACATGATGCAGGAATATCGATCCGTGCGAATCGTGCGCGCGGTCTTTCTCTCCGGATCGAATTCGCCGTGCCACTCGATGCCGGTGACCGTAAAGTTGCGGTTCGGATCGATCCGACCCGATTCCTCCGACAACAGGGCGTCCAGGAAACTGCGTCCACTCATGCTCACAGGCGTTTTCACTCCAGCGGCTTCGAGAATGGTGGGGGCGAAGTCCGCAAAGTTGACGAAGTCAGTGACGGTTCTTCCCTTTGGCACACGAGCGGGCCACATCACCGCCAATGGTTCGTGCGTGGCCCAGTCGTAGGGCGTCGCCTTCCCTTTGGCTATCGCTGTCCCGTTGTCCGCGGTGACGATTACGAGGGTATTCTCCAGTTCACCTGCTGACTCCAAACAGTCTAACATCCGGCCCAGTTGCTTGTCGGCATAGCAGATCTCATAGAGAAAGTTCGCCCTCGTCTTGCGAGACGCACGCGTGTCCTCGACGAACGGCGGGACTTTGGTATCGTCCAGACCGACGCTGTATTCCTTTTCGAGTCGAAGGTGATTGCCCTGACCCCAAGGGCCGTGAGGTTCTGTCGTGCCGGCCCAAAAGAAAAACGGTTGACCGGGTGCTCTCTCCTTTAAGAATGCCTCCAGATTCCCAGCGTAGTCGATCGGAGAAATGTCACGCAGCGGATCAGCGACCTTTCGTTTGTTGAACTCCTTGCCCGCAACGTCCGGTCCGTGACCTTGCTCTGGAAAAACGCCTGGTCCCCACCCTTTGCCGGTCCGTCCCACTATGTACCCGTGATCCTCCAGCAGTTGTGGCAACACCGGAAATTCCCTGGGCAGCCAGGCTTGGATGAATGCCCCCTGCTTGAGTTCCCAGAAGTTCCTTCCTGTAAGGATGCTGGCCCGAGACGGAGCGCATGACGGCGCTGAGGTGAAAGCGTTCGCAAACAGGACGCCCTGCTTGGCGACGCGGTCAAAATGGGGCGTCGGCAATGTGGACCAACCGTACGCGCTTCGCTCCAACCAACTCTCGTCGTCCGTGATGAAAAGCAATACATTGGGTCGATTGTCACTGGCCAATTTTGATCCTCGGGCCCAACACGGCAGACAAAGGCCGGCAAGACTATAGCCCAATCCCCGCAAAAACTGACGTCGATTGTTGCCAATCATGTTGGTTTCCTTAAACAGACCGTTTTGTTCTAATCAGAGTTCATCTCTAATAACTTCCCTTATTTTCTTCATTCCTTAAGACTACGTTTTCGATGTTAGAGCAGCGATATCCTTGCGAGAACCGCATGCCATCATATCCTTGGACAGGATAGGAAATCAAGTCTTTGTACATTTGGTCTTCGGCTACCGGACAATCGAGTCTCGCTCACGCAACATCTTCTCCTCGAAGCACATACTTTCGACTATTCTCAATCACCCTATCGGTCTGTTCGGAAACATCCTGTACGTACCGTGTCGCCATCGTCAAATCAACATGTATCGTCTCAGGCCACAAGGGAAGTCTTTTGAAATGGCATCTATGTTTGGGATACTCTCGAGCACATCGTTCTTTCTTGCCCAGTGAAACATGGCCTTCATGAGGCCGATGTGAAGATTCTGCCGACCGACCGAAGGATAAACGCTCCGAAGTTTCCGTTTGTAGTTCTGTAAATCCAGCGTTGAGATACCCTCTATCCTGCAGCCTTGTCCAAGGAACGCCACTAATCTGCCCGGGCTGCCGACAAGATCGTTATAGTGCTTTACGGTAATGGCGCCGGCCAGGACTCTTGAATGCTGATACTGCAAATAGAGATCGCACAACTGTTTCAAGGTCATTTTGCCATCGGAGGCTTTCTGGATCAGGCTTTGGGCTCCATGAAGATACGTCGCCTGAGCCAGATATCTTTCGAGGGCCTTCTTCTTGTCGGTCCCAAAGTAGCGGACCTTCCCTTTGATCTTCTTACAGTACTGTCCCGTGGGATGGAGGGTTAAGGGAAACTTGCGCCGCCCGGGTCTTTCTTTCTGAAGCTTTCATCGTCCTGTCTCCTCAAACCAGCCACACGGTGGAATTGTTGGCGAAGTACCAGACAGAAGCTCCCGAAGGCGCGCCTTACGTACTGCTGACACGGGAACGATATGAACGCATCGTCAAGAAATGGCCCAGCGCGGCTTCGCTTCGCTCAGCCGCAACCAAAAACCAGACACGGATTCACACCGATTAACACTGTTTCACAAAGGAACGGAGTTCATGGATTTATCGCTTTGAGGCACCAGCATTTTTGCTGTTGCTGTGCATGAAGATGACGCAAAAAGTCATGGACAGGATGCTCGAAAGCGGGAAGGAGCAGGATGATTTAGACACTGCTTGGACACTGGCGCCGAAAAAGGACAAAAAAACAGACAGGGAAAAAGAAGCTGTCAAAATGGACTCATCTATAACTTCCTCTCCCACAAGCACTTCCGAGAACCCCCGTGCAATGGAGCCAATGGGATTCGAACCCACGACCTCTTGCATGCCATGCAAGCGCTCTCCCATCTGAGCTATGGCCCCGAAGTGAGATTATGTTAGCAGGTCTCTGCGACAGTGGCAAGCATTTTTTTTTGCCTGCGTCTTTTCCATCATAGGTCGATCCTCGGTACGCGCGGCAGGCGGTTGTTTTTCGCCCATGGCCGGGCTATAATGCTTTTCAAAGGGCCACGAATGCGGGCAGGCCTGTCAATGTGTGTCAAAAGGACCAAAGCAGCGTTTTGACAAAGAGACAGCGGGTATCGGTAACAGGGCGGGTGCAGGGGGTCGGCTTTCGGCCAGCGGTGTATCGGATTGCGCGGTCGCTTGGCTTAACCGGCCTGGTCTATAATGACACAAAGGGCGTAACGATTGAGCTGCAAGGGGGGCAGGAGAGGATCGCCGAGTTCCTTCTCAGACTCCAGTCCGGCCCTGACAAACCTCCGCTTGCTGAAATAAGGTCGTGCCGGGCCGCCGATATTCCGCTCGTCGAGGCCGAAGAGCAGTTCACGATCAGGCCAAGCGATTCCCGGGGCCGGCCCCTCTCCCAGGTCACCGCCGATATGGCCGTCTGCCGGGATTGCTTAGCGGAAATGGCGGACAAAGGAGATTTCCGGTACGGCTATCCCTTCATCAACTGCACCAATTGCGGGCCCAGATATTCAATCGTTCGCAACATTCCATACGACAGACCGAATACGACGATGTCGGCCTTCGAGATGTGCGATAAGTGCGCCGCCCAGTACACGGATATCGCCGACCGTCGCTTTCACGCGCAACCCGTCGCTTGTCCGGCGTGCGGACCGAAGATTCAACTGCTCGATGACAACGGCAAAACGCTCGCGGCGCAGACCGAGCAGGTCATCGCCGAGGCAGTGAAACTCCTTCGGGCGGGCAAGATCGTGGCGATAAAAGGGATCGGGGGCTTTCATCTGGCCGTCGATGCGCTCAACGAAGGGGCGGTTCGACGATTGCGAGAGCGCAAGAAACGAGACCACAAGCCTTTCGCTTTGATGGCTGATTCAATCGAAACGATTGGGAAATACGCCGTCGTGAACGAGCCGGCTGAGCGGGTCTTGAGAAGCCCCCAAAGCCCGATTGTGCTGCTGCCCAAAAGAACAGGCAGCCCGATTGCTCCATCCGTGGCCGAGGGCGTCAGTACTTACGGGTTCATGTTGTGTTATGCGCCGCTGCATTATTTGCTTTTCGCACGCGATATCGAAGTTCTG
>DATKWR010000487.1:0-2401 GCA_035529475.1 Sedimentisphaerales bacterium
CCGGCTATGACGGCGTCGAGATTCCGCTCTTCGCGGGCGATCCGTCGCACTTCAAGAAGGTCGGCAAGGCGATCAAGGACAACGGCCTGGACTGCACGTCCGTGACCGTCATTCCGGATGAGGAGCACAACCCCATCAGCGCCGACGCCAAACACCGCCAGGGGGCGGTGGACCACCTCAAGTGGGCCATTGACTGCTCGGAGGCTCTTGGCTCGAACCTTCTATGCGGACCGATCTACCAGCCTTTAGGTGTGTTCTCAGGCCAGGCGCCCACCGAAGAGGAAAAGCAGCGCGCCGTCGAAGTGCATCGCAAGGCGAGCGAGATTGCCGCCAAGGCGAATGTCACTCTGGCGCTGGAGTTTCTCAACCGCTTCGAGTGCTATTTCCTCAACACGATGGCCGATGCGGCGGCTTACGTCAAGCGCGTCAACCACCCGAACTGCGGCGTGATGTTCGACACGTTCCACGCCAACATCGAAGAGAAGGACCCGGTCGGCTGCATCAGCAAGCACATGGACGCGATCAAGCACGTTCACATCAGCGAGAACGACCGCGGCACGCCCGGCAAAGGTCACATCGACTGGCCCGGCACGTTCAAAGCGCTGCGCTCGGGCGGCTACGACGAGTGGCTGGTCATCGAGGCGTTCGGACGGGCGTTGCCCGACCTGGCTGCCGCCACGCGCGTCTGGCGCGATTTCTTCCCCAGCCGGGATGGGGTCTATATCGAGGGCCTGAAGTTTATCAAAGAGCAGTGGAAAGCCGCTTCGTAAGGTGGGCTTTCGTTGGGCAACCGTGGTGGGGCAAGCCCCACCCTACAATTCTAACGGAACGTACATTTACTGTGGAGACACTACCATGCGTTCATTATGCTTGCAGTTTGTTGGGATTATTCTGTTTGCAGCGTCGGGGCTTGCGGCAGGCGATGCACTTGCCGAAGAAACTGACTTCAAGTCGATTTTCGACGGCAAGACTCTCGATGGCTGGAAAGCCCCGAACATGAGCTACTGGTCCGTGCAGGACGGGGTGATCACCGCCCAGTCAACGCAGGACAACCCTGTCAAGAGTAACCAATTCCTCGTCTGGGAACTGGGCGATGTGGACGACTTCGAGCTGACGCTCAAGTACCGCATCAGCGGAACGCCGTCGGCCAATTCCGGGATCCAGATTCGCAGCCGGGTCGCACCGGAGGGCCACGCCGTCGGCTACCAGGCGGACATCGACCGGGCCGGCAGATACGCGGGTGCTCTTTACGATGAGCGCGGCCGGGGGATGCTTGCCCAACGAGGGCAAAAAACCCTTATCGGCTCCGACGGCAAGATGACCCACACAGCCCTCGGAGATGCCGACGCTCTGATGAACATCATCAAACAGGATGACTGGAACGAATATCACATCATCGCCCGCGGACGACAAATCATTCTCAAAGTCAACGGCAAGGTGACCGCCGACGTCCTGGACAATGAAGAGAAGAACCTGGAGCTGTCCGGCGTACTGGCCCTGCAGTTGCACGCGGGCCCGCCCATGAAGGTTGAGTTCAAAGACATCCAGCTCAAGCGCCTGAAACTGGCCGACAGAAAGAAGATCGTCCTTGTCGCCGGGCCGCCCAGTCACGGCTACGACGCCCACGAACACAACGCCGGCTGCCTGCTGTTAGCCAAGCTGCTCAATGAGAACGTGCCCGAAGTTTACGCCACGGCGTACCTGAACGGCTGGCCCAAAGACCCGACCGGACTCGACAACGCCGATGCGATTACAATCTTTTGTGACGGTGGCGGCGGACACGTGGCTATGCGGCACCTTGAAGAGCTGGATGCGCTGGCGAAGAAAGGTGTGAGCATAGGGATGCTCCATTACGCCGTGGAGGTGCCGAAGGGCAAGCCCGGTGATTATATGCTCGACTGGACCGGCGGGTACTTCGAGACGTTCTGGTCGGTCAATCCGCATTTCAGAGCCGAGTTCAAAGAGCTGCCGAGCCATCCAATCGCGCGCGGCGTCAAGCCGTTTGCGATAGACGATGAGTGGTACTACCACATGCGATTTGTCGATGGTCTGAAGAACGTCACACCGATACTGACCACGGTCCCGCCTGACAGCACGCGCAGAGAAGGGAATGATGCGCACCGCGCCAATCCACACGTGCGAGCGCGAATGGGGAGCCCAGAGCACGTGATGTGGGCTATTGAGCGCCCCGGCGGCGGACGCGGCTTCGGCTTCACCGGCGGGCACTGGCAATACAACTGGGCCCACGACGATTTCCGTAAGGTCGTGCTCAACGCTCTCGTATGGAGCGCCGGCTTGGACGTTCCGCCCAACGGCGTTCCGTCGAAGACGCCAACCATCGACGAGCTTGAAGCCAACCAGGACTATCCGAAATCAAAGAACTACGATCCGGAAAAAATTC
>DATKWR010000488.1:0-5704 GCA_035529475.1 Sedimentisphaerales bacterium
CACAGCCGGCCACAATAGCCGCCTCCGCAAGGGCCTCATTGCCGCACATTAACACCCTTTTATCCGCTGTTCTTCCCTGTAACATCATTCTCACTGCACATCGAGGTGCGGGATAAACTCCGGCTGGAATCTATTGCACAATCATTCTCTCTCTATCCGCTCTTGAGATAGTTCTTCAACTTCTGGACAAAATCTTGGGCTGTTTCTAACAAATCCTGTGCTTGCTCTTTAGTAACCGTAAAACCTACACCATAATCACCCACAAGCCTCTTATCATAAGCATCATTAAGTGCTTTCCCCAAGTTTCGCTCAAGAACTCTTGTCTTTATAAAATGCTCCCCAAACAGACTGATTACACCTTTGTGGGAGGAGGCACTCAAATTCTTGGTAAGAAGCGCCGCTTCTGCCACGAAAAACATAGCATAATAGCACCTCGAAACACACGAATCATAATCATCTATATTGAAAGCCTGTTTGGCTGTGCTCAGGAATTTCTCAGCTTTCTCTATGAAATCCCGGACTTCATTCATGCTATGATCCCTTCCTTCCTGACGTTCAGCATGAAGGGAGAATCATAATTCTCAAAAAGGTGTTCTGGAATGGCCATAACTGAAACAAGCTCACCTTCCTCAAGAAGTATATCAAACAGCAGATCGCTCAAGCTTTCTCTGACTTCAAAGGGATTCAGCGACTCATCGACCAGCACAAGCACATCAATATCTGAATCCTTCGTAGCTTCACCCCTTACGTAGGAGCCATATAGTATGACCTTCTTGATCCTTTCCCCATACATCTTTATCAGATGTGCCTTCACTTGACTTATTAAGGATCTTGTCTCTTGGTCCATTTTTCTTCGCCTGCTAAAACGCGCCACACAAGTAGGATTTACTATTTGCTCCCTTACTGCCATTTCGTTTTGCTCGTACACCGACGGGGCTCACGCCTTTTCCTTTATGAGATCCGGCTTCTTCTTACCGGGCTCGATGGCTGCTATGACCCTGCCGGAACCGTCGCGAAGCACTTCGATGATCGCCTCCGGGCAGACAATGGCGCAGGCGGCGCAACCTGTGCAATCGCGGCTGTCAGTTTGTGCGGGGAAGTAGCCGTTCCTGTTGGATATCGTTGAAATGACGATCGTTTTCTTCGGGCATACGACTACACACAAGCCGCAACCCTTGCATCGTTCGGTGTCAATAACAGTTTTTCCAGCCATTTTACTGTTCGTAAAGAATATGCTGTGCTTCGGCCTCAACTTCAATGGAGCAAATCGTCGCACTCAGCCCAGTCTAACATGCCCGGGCGCCCCTGTAAAGTGAAAAGCCAGCCAAATCCATACCGGCACACACGCCCTTTGAGCGGGCGCCGCCTGATGTTTTCAGCCTTCAATGTAAAAAACTCCGATTTCGGCATCAAATCGCAGGTTCCGCTCCCCGGCAACGTCCTGCGGGTCAATCCCAACCAACCCAAGCGGGTTGTGGAATCCCATCGCGATAAGCTCGTCAGGGCTGACCAAGTCCAAAGACGCCAAGTGGTTCATACATTTAAGCATCGTCGCCGACGAGCCCGCCAGATACCCTGTCGCCGGCTCGTACAGCCGGCCGTTCTCATCCAGAACGTGCCGATGCCCCAGCACTTCATATTCCCCCGGCGGCAGCCCCGCCGGTGATGAAGCGTCGCTAACGACCACGCAGCGGCCAGCCCCTTTGGTTCTTATGATGGTTTTCAGCACGGAAGCCGGCAAATGGTGCCCATCGCTTATAATCATCGCCGAAAGGTCGTCATTCGCCAATCCCGCCCAGACGGGATTGACGTGCCGATGAAGCATGGCGGGCACGCCGTTGCCTAAGTGCGTCAGCGAAACAGCCCCCGCTTGCACCAACTTGTGCAAATCCGCCTCCGAAGCCATCTGATGCCCCAAAGAGACGGCAATCCCCCGGCTTGAAGCATACCGCGCCAGGTCTTCTGCACCCTGCAGCTCAGCCGCGATGGTCAGCAGCTTCACCCGGCCATCGGCCCATTCGAGGATATGTTCGAGATAGCCGACGTCCGGCTTTGTTATCCACTGTGAATCGTGCGCTCCGCGGGCCCCGTCCTGCGCGGATATAAACGGGCCTTCGAGATGGATGCCCAACAATCGGCCGCGAAATTCCTGCGAGCGTACAACCGCCGCTATGATCGGAAGATTATGCTCATAGACCCCCGGCGGGCTTGTTATCACCGTCGGCAGGAAGGCCGTGGTTCCCACATCGAGCACACCCCGGCAGGCAAGGACAAAACTCTCCCGCGTCAAGCTCGGATCGGAAAAGTGAACCCCTTTAAAGCCATTGACCTGCAGATCCACAAGTCCCGGTATTTTCGCACCCTTTAGAATCCGTGTTTCTGGCCACATATCTTCTTTAAGATGCTACAGTCATCCCGTTCCCTGAGTTTTGTTATGTCTTCGGTGCTTGGATCGCTTCTTGTACCGCCTCGCGAACTACTTCGCAACCTTCCTCGACTGCTTCTTCGCTGATGCACAAGGGCGGCGCGATCTTGACGCAGCCCCCGCCCATGCCCACAGGTGCAAACATCAGCAGCCCCTTGTGGAAGCAGAGATTGACGATGTTCCAGGCGACTTCGTAGTCTGGATCCTTCGTGCCCTTCTTGACGATCAGCAACCCGGCCACCAGGCCCGCTCCCGGCGCAAAACCGATGGTCTCAGAGAACTCGCTTTTTATTCGCTGCAAGCGCTCATGGAGGACCCGTCCGACTTTCTCCGCATTCTCGACGAGCTTTTCCTGCTCGATCACTTCGATGCTCGCCAGCGCCGCCGCACAGCAGACGGGATTGCCCGAATGGGTGCTGGTCATCTCATTGGGGCCATACAGGTCCATTACCTTCTCTTTTCCTATTACCGCGCTGATCGGCAATGAGCTGCTGACCCCTTTGCCGATGCAGAACAAATCGGGCACAACATCGTACAGCTCGAAGCCCCACATCCTCCCGCACCGGCCAAAGCCCGCCTGAACCTCATCGAAACAAAGCAGGGCACCGTGCTTGTCGCACCACTGTCTCAACTCTCTGGCGTACTGTTTGGGCATGAAGTTAGGTCCGGCCCCCTGGTACGTCTCGCTTATTACGCCGGCTACGTTCTGGGGTTTGACCCCGAGCCGCTCAAGGGTTTCTGTAAATAGCCCAAAGCTCGTGTCTTCACAGCGGAAGCCATCCGGGAAAGGCACGTGCACTATTTCGGGGTCAAGGTTCTTTATCCATGCTGAGCCGCTGCCCAGACCTCCCAACTGCTGGGCGCCGAGTGTCCTGCCATGAAAGGAATTCTCGAACGAAATGATGACGCTCTTGGCGTCTCCGCCGGTCTTTCGCCCATGCGTGCGCACCAGTTTCAGGGCGCATTCTGTCGTTTCTGCGCCGGTGCTGAGCACAAACACCTTGTTCAAGGGACGCGGTGCAATAGAGGCAAGCTTGCGCGTCAGATCGATTCTTGGCTGGTTAGGGAAGCAATAGCTGGTCAGCAGCGGCTTGGACGCCTGGCGAATAATGGCATCGGCAATTCTCTTGTGGCCGTGACCGGCATTGGTCACAAGCACGCCTGACGAAAAATCGAGCCACGTATTGCCGTAGGCGTCGTACACGTTCACCCCCTCGGCCCGGTCCCAGATGACCGGTGACTGCCCCCTCATGCTGAGCGGCTCGGCCTGACGAAGCTTCTCGATCTGCTCTATCGTCTGCGGGTTCGGAAGGAGTCCCGAAATCTTGCGAAACTTCGTCGATACAGGTCTTACCTCAGTCGGGACAAGCGGAAATTCTTTCGCCATATCAGTCTCGGTTTATCTGCCAAAAAGAACCGTCATAGTGTCTGTCAATGCTTGCGAAAATCAACGTGTGCGTTTTGGCCGTAGGCGATTTCGACCTCTCTGCCGCCGTTGCGAATAGAGAGGCGCCCCGCCTCGGTCACCAGCTCGTTGTACGAGCTGTTCGCGGGCGTCGCCATGATGCCTTCGTCATCGAATTGCCCGATCAGCTTCTGCCTGCGGATCAAAGCCTGTTTATCGTCAACACCGGCTGAGCCGTCGATGCACTTGCAGATATTCTTCACGATGTATTCAATCGAACGATACCCGTATCCGACCGGCGTGAGCCCTTCGCCGCCAAGCTCGACGTATTTGAAGTAATCCGGACTCGGCTCGGCGTAGTACGTGTCTCCCGGCTCGCTGCCCTTTTCGACGTAGCAGTGCTCGATCCCGCGGTACTGGTCGTTATGCACGAGCATGCCGCTTTTGCCTTCGCCCCGGCAGTACATTCGTATGCCCTGAAAATTGCCGCCGGGACCCTCATCAGGATAACCCATGACGTTCGTCACGTGCAGGCACGCATCGTTCTCCCAGATCACGCGGGCGTCGGTCCACAAGTAACCGACATTACCGTTGGGATACGTATCTTCAATTCCATAGACGGAGATCGCTTTGGGCAGCAGTCCCGTAATGAAATGCACCTGATCGACGTAGTGACAGCCCACGTACGTAAACATGTCGGAATTCTCGACGGTGCACCAGCTCTGGAAATTGGAATGGCGATAGTAATAAGGCTCATTCATCTCCGCGTGGCCGATACGAAATTCTCCGAACTTGCCCTCCCGGTAGAGCCGGCGAGCCATCAACGCCCGGTCGTCCAATCGCTTGTGATACTCCGCGGCGACCACAAGCCCCTTCTCGTACGCGGTTTTCTCTATCTCCACAGCCTGTGAGTACTTCGAGACCAGCGGCTTGACGCAACAGACATGCTGATCCGCGGCAAGAGCAGCCTGTATCACCGGGTAATGGATCTGGTCCGGCACGGCTACAACCACGATATTACCCTTGGGCATCTTCTCGATGACCTCTCTGAACAGATCGGGGAAGGTCTGCTGCGGATCGGTATCCACAGATGGATACGGGGTGAAACTGCGGCCGGGAAACGCCTTGCCCAGCATCTGGTCCTGCGCCAGCGCCTTCAGCGGAGCGCTGCTCAACGCGCACACGCTAATCTCGCCGACAACGCCTAAACGTTGAAGCTGATAAATCGAGGGCAGAATCTGCACCTGCGTGATCATCCCGCCGCCAACAATGCAAATCTGAGGTTTCTTATCCATCGCGCCCGTTCGTAGTGTGCCCGTAAGGGCATATTGAAAAATAACGCCTTACGGCGTCACTACAAACGTACCAGCCGTTTGTCGGCTTGTCAAAGCCAAATTTTGTTTGATTGTTGGCAAGCCCTTCGGTAAAAAGATGGCACGTCAACACAGCCAAATAGAATGGAGGTAGCTTATGGTTAAATTATGCAGTTTTGTTGCAGCCGTGACCATGCTGTGCTGTTGCCATCCGGCAACGCTTGTGGCGAAGCAGCCTGTCACAGATTCTTCCACTGTCCTTGAGACGCTCGACAAGGCGCATCCCCGCCTGATGCTGAAAGACAAGGACCTTGCGAATCTCAAAACCCTGTACGCAAAAGATAAGACCCTGCAGAAGTGCCTTCGGGACGTTCTCCATGAGGCCGATGAGTGCGCCGGCAAGCCGATGCTCACGTACAAAAAGATCGGACCGCGGCTTCTCAGTGTCAGCAGAGAATGCCTGCGCCGGGTTTATGCGCTTAGTCTGGCTTACCGATGGACCGGCCAGGAGAAATACGCCCAGAAGGCTGTTGAAAACATGCTGACCGTCTGTGCGTTCAA
>DATKWR010000489.1:0-6217 GCA_035529475.1 Sedimentisphaerales bacterium
AATAGGCATCCAGCACCACCATCTGTAACTTGCCGGTTGCCTTGTCTTTCGCTTCGGCTAACGCTGCGGTGGCCTCCGAACCAGCGATTTGGCCGAGCGCCGCAGCAGCGGCCATTGCAGCAGCCTCGTCCGGTCTGCCCAGAACCCGGGTCAGATTACGCACCGCGCCCTTGTCACGCCTCTGGCCGAGCGAGTTGATGATGCCGATTCTCGCGTTGCCTTTTGCGCCCCGCAGAGCGCCTCGCAAGGCCTCATCGACCGCCGAACCGGGTATTCGCTCCAGCGCATACCTGGCCATGTCGGAGGTCTCCTCGTCCGCGAGCATCTTGGCTAAGGTCGGCACGGATTGCTCGGTGCCGATGATGCTCAACTCCCTGCAAACATACTGCTTGCCAGCTTGCTTAGCGTCCGAATCGAGCACGCCTAACAGAGCCTTCTCGATCTTCGCCAACTCGTCCTTGTTGCCGTGCGCCTTCTTGATAACCTCGCTTAGCTCGGTCAACGCCGCGCGGCTCTGACCCCAATCATACGCCTTTACTTTATCCAACAATTCCTGCAATTCCGCCATGTCTGAACCCTTTCCTGAACTGACAGCGCCTTTTGGCTTGGTGTCAACTTTGTAATCCCCGAACGCAAACTGGATCCCGTCGAGATAGTGCTGCAAGACCGCCAGGTTCCAAAGCAGATGATCGTTGTGCCCCAGAGAGCAGTAGAATACGCGGCCTTTTCCCCAAGTTCTGACCCAGCCGGTACCGGTATCGGCGTCCGTCGGCTTGAATCCTTTGACGTTCCGGGTGGTTTCGTCGCTCATATCAAGACTCATCAGAACAAGCTGCTTGTCTCGCGAGTACAGGGGCGGCTCGGTTCGATAAATCTCGTCGTTGATCTTGAAGTTTTGCCCCTTGAACGCCGCCATGAGCGGATGATCGGGCTCGTCGATTTTGATCGCCCACGTGCCGCCGGCGGTCCAGGGATGGCCCGTGAATTTGCCGCCCATCATTTCCTGCGCCTCAGGCCATTCGTTGAAGTTGTCCGTCGCGGCGTGGATCCCCACGATGCCCTTGCCGCCCCGAACGAAATCCATCAGGCTCTTGCACAATTCGGGCGTCGTTTCCGGGTTGAACTTGAGGCCCGTGGTATTATTAAAACAGACGGCGTCAAACTGCTTGAGGCTCTCGGGTTTGAATACGGACATGTCATTGGTGATGACGGTCTCGTATGCCCCGGTCGTCTTGCCCATATACTCGATCGCCTTATTGACCAGCGGGATCGATTTGTGGAAGAAGCCTTCGCAGAGCCAGAAAACGAGCAGCTTCCGCGGTTTGGCCGGCTCCACCGTCGCTTTTTTCGGCGCGGCGTTCTC
This sequence comes from Sedimentisphaerales bacterium, assembly GCA_035529475.1. Taxonomy (GTDB): domain Bacteria; phylum Planctomycetota; class Phycisphaerae; order Sedimentisphaerales; family Anaerobacaceae. The sequence continues at coordinate 1,364 of DATKWR010000489.1, forward strand.
TATCTTTTGCACCTCCTCGGCCGTCAGATCGCGCAGCTTTTCCGGCGAGGCCGCCTGCAGAGGACTGAGAACCAGCGACAAACAGCACAGCCCCAGGCAGGCAACGGTTATCAGCTTCAACGTCTTATTCATCTTTGCTCCTTATCTTCTTTGCACGCCCGGGAATCCTATGTGTCGAACTCCAATCAGGCAGAGCCTCAATAATCAATTGTAAATATTCAATAGTCAATCTCACAGGTGCCAGGGGCTTCGCATTGGGCGCGACAACAACCGGTTGGCATCGCTATCTCCGATGAACACTTCGCGCTGCGGATCCCACTTCAGAGGCCGGCCGAGTTTGTAGGCGATGTTGCCCAGATGGCAAACAGTCACCGAACGGCAGCCGGTCTCTATATCACAGATGGGCTTGCTGCGCTTGCGGATCGCATCCAGCCAATCCACGTAATGATTCTTGCTTTCATACAAATGAATTTCATTGGGGCCGATTTGCTGATTCTTCAGCTCCTCGGGCACGGTGCGCAGACGGCCGCGGTTGGTCTCAACCTGACCTTTGGTACCCGTAAACAGAACGCCGTCGGCTTTGTCGCGGGTCATCGTGACACCGCTGGCGTACTTGTAAGTCAGCACCTTGTAATCCTTGCCGTCAGGGGGGATGATTTCAACCGGGCCGTTCTCGTCCATGCCCATACCCCACTGGGCAATATCGAAGTGGTGCGCGCCCCAGTCGGTCATGCCGCCGCCGCCGAAGGTGCTGTGATTGCGCCAATGAGGAAAACCGTCGAAGCTTATATTAGGCGACAGCTCGGAATTGTAGGGCCTCCAGAGTGCAGGCCCCAGCCACATGTCCCAGTTGAGATATTCAGGCACCGGTTGAGCGGGCAAGGGCTCATCCGCCGGCGGTCCGCCGACGCCGACGGTCACGTGCTTGAGCTGCCCGATATAGCCGTTCAGCACCAGTTCGCAACCCAGGCGGAAGTGCCAGTCCGAGCGCTGCATACTGCCGGTCTGGAAGACGCGCCCGTAGCGCCGGACCGCGTTGACCATGGCCCTGGCCTGGGCAATCGTCTGCGAGAGGGGCTTCTCGCAATAGATGTCCTTGCCCGCCTCGGCGGACTGAATCACCGTGACGGCATGCCAGTGGTCCGGCGTGGAAATCACCACCGCGTCGATGTCGCTTCTGGCAAGCAACTCACGAAAGTCACCGTAAATGTCGCAGCCTTTGTAGGTGCCGGCGCTCTTGCCCGCGTAGTAGTCTTCGACAATCTTCTTGCCGCGTTCGAGCTTGAGCCGGTCCACGTCACAGGCGGCGACAACGTGAGTGCCGGGTGAATCCAGAAAAGACCTCATCAGATGCTGGCTCTGCTTGCCCGCACCGATGAAGCCCAATGTGATCCGCTCGCTCGGCGCTGCATTGCCGGCTCCGGCCAAAGCGGAGGCCGGAACTACGTGCGGGAACGCCGCAGCCGCCACCGCGGTGCCGACCGCCCTGCTCATGAATCGGCGACGACTGATTCGGCTGGTCTCTGTCATAAGCACTCCACGTTCTGAAGTACCGAGCATCGCTATCTTGAGTCTTTGTCAAACGCCGCATCAAAGGCAACCTGTGAGGGCTTGAAGTCCGCCTTCTTGAAGAACTGGCAGGCCTCAGCAGCGCCGTGTTCGCGGTCCATCCGGCTGTCTTCCCACTCCACAGAAAGCGGGCCCTGGTAGCCGATGTCGTTCAGCGCGACGATGATTTCCTCGAAATTGATGTCGCCGTGTCCGATCGAGCGGAAGTCCCAGTAGCGGCGCGGGTCGGCGAAATCGGTATGCCCGCCAAAGACACCCACCGTGCCGTCCCCATGACCCCACCAGACGTCTTTCATGTGAGCATGGAATATGCGGCTGCCGAAGGTGCGGATGAACTTGACGTAATCGACGCCCTGATAACCGAGGTGGCTCGGATCGTAGTTGAACCCGAAGGACTTGTGCCCCTTGACGGCGTCGATGGCCCGCTGGGCCGAGGCAATGTCAAAGGCAATCTCCGTCGGGTGCACTTCCAGGGCGAACTTCACACCTTCGGCCTTGAAGGCGTCCAGAATCGGTATGAAGCGCTTGGCGAAATCGTCGTAACCGGCCTGAATCATTGCGGGCGAGGCCGGCGGGAAGGAATAAACCATGTGCCAGATCGAGCTGCCGGTGAAGCCGTTGACGACTTTGACACCGAGCTTCTTGGCCGCTTTGGCGGCGTTGATGACTGCTTTGGCCGCCCGCTTGCGAACGCCCTCAGGATCTCCATCGCCCCAGACGTCTGCGGGCACGATCGCTTTGTGGCGCCCATCGATGTTGTCGCAAACGGCCTGGCCGCACAAGTGCGTCGAGATCGCAAAAACCTTCAGGCCGTACTTTTTCAGCAGCTCACGCTTCGCCTTGCAATACCCGTCATCTTTCAGGGCCTTGTCCACCTCGAAGTGGTCGCCCCAACAGGCTAATTCCAGCCCATCATAACCCCAGCTTGCCGCCTTCTGGGCCAGTACTTCCAGCGGCAGATCCGCCCACTGGCCGGTGAAAAGTGTTACAGGTCTTGCCATGTGTCAATCTCCTTAATTGCAGAATGTCTTTATCGCTTGAACAAAAAGTGCCGTTCCAAACAAAGCAGCGCCTACGCGCTCTGCCTCCTTCCAAGAACGATTGCCAAATTATACCGCACAGGGGTCGATACGCAATTCAAATCTCCTGCCAAAACCGCCTACCGCCGGCAACCGTGTTTCACAGAGGTACAATCCAGACATTGCGGAAACAGACCTCGTTGCCGTGCTCTTGCAGGAGAATCGGTTGCGGGTCAGGTCCTTCGGCCTGGCCGGCGCCGGTCTTGTTCGGGATGGCCACGTCGTTATGAACCAGTTCTCCGTTGTGCCAGACCGTGATCCGTGCATCCTTGACCTTCTTTGGGCCCTCGAAGCGGGCGGCGTGGAAGATAATGTCATAGCTCTGCCACCGGCCCGGCAGGCGGCAGACGTTTTTGTCCGGCGCTCGGGTCTTGTACAGCGACGCACAATCATTCTCCTTGGGCTCCAGCCCGAAAGAGTCGAGAATCTGAAGCTCGTAGCGGCGCTGAATATAAATCCCGCTGTTGCCCCGGCCCTGGCCTTTGACATTCGCCGGCATCTGCGGCGTCTTGAACTCGGCGTGCATTTTGAAATCGCTGAAGTTCCGCTTTGTCACTATGCTGCCGCTCTTGGGCACAATCTTCATCGCCCCGTCGGCAATCTGCCAGCCGATTTCCTTGTCGCTGCCGGTCGTCCAGTGCGAAAAGTCCTTGCCGTCAAACAGCACCATGGCATTGCCCGGGCGAACGGCCGCAACGGTCATCCTGGGCGGGTGCGCATAGTCGTTCCAGAGTTGCTCGGTCTTCTCGACGTCCACTTTGCCCTCATGCACGTATTGGCGATACCGGAACAGATGATCTTCGCCTGGTTTCATCTCGAATTCCCCTGCCTGTACGGGGGCCCAGTTGAAGAACACTTGTCCTGAAGGCCATATACGCATCGGCTCGGGATGCTGAAAGTTCTGTGGGTTGCTGAAGAATGTCACGCCCTTCCACTGCCCGTCGGCGGAGACACCCGCTGTGTCGCACCATCGGGCGCGCGTGGCGTGACCATCCTTGCGCGTCTTGCCTTCGCTGGTTAAATACGCAGCGTTGTCCTGGTCCCATTCGGCTGCACCCCGGAAGCCGAAGCCGCCGTAGCGATACTCAAGCAACTTGAGAGGATGCTCCGCCACGCAGCGCTGGGTCGAGACAAAGTCCCAGAGCCAGTAACCCTTCTGCGGCCCGCCGACATTATAAACGCGAACGTCCCAAACCTCGTTGAGCACGATCTTCTCGCCCGCCTCGGTCTTAAGCGCAACGTGCTCGTGCTCAGCCTGGAAACCGCCATACACCGGGCCGCTCGTTGTTGAGATGAACTTCTTGAAGCGGACTGTTCCCTGCCCTTCGCCGAGATTCCAGATATCAACCGGCTTGCCTTCAAATTCAGTATGCGTCCAGGGCATCCAGATTCCCAGGTGATGGTAATGGTCTTTCGGGTGAATATTCGTCAGAACCGATCCGGTCGGCGACCAGAGAGGATGAATGAACCCGCTGCGGTTGAACAGCGGACTCTGCCCGGCCGGCGCCGGAACGACGGCGTGGTTGTAGTTCAGAACCTTCGTGCCGCTTCTTTCGATCTGCAAGACCTTTTCATCCAACTGCGCGGTCACGCCAGGCACCTTGGGGCCGGCGCCTTCGAGCACCTCATACGTGCGCTGGGTCCCGGCTTGTGTCGTGCCTGAGAGCACCCACCACAATTTCGGCGGACTGCCCAGTTCGAGCTGGGCGGGAACTTCGACGCGTTGCGAACCTTTGACCTCCACCAGGCGGATCGCATCGGCCGGCAAACCCAACGGCACACCACTCAAATCGAGCGCTACAGGTGTATCGACGCGAGTGTAATCTCCCGCCTCGACGGTGACGCGCGCCAGAGTCTGGCCGCAACTCACTGACGAATGTAATGAAAAAGACCAGAGCAAAAGAAAACCGACGAAACTGCGTATCAAAATTGCGACGGGCTTTTGCATTGTTGCGCTCCTTTCAATTCAGCGTGTTCGCCTGCCAGTTTCTGTAGAGCCGAAAACCCGGATTCTAATATTGATAGACCCATTTATCAAGGATCATCTGGCAAATTTTCGCAGAGCAACGCAGGCAATATCTCGCCTTTGCTTGCGTCTTTGCGGTTCTGCTGTTATTTTACTGCTCGCTCTAAGTACTTGAGAGTACCGAGTTCTCACCGTCTTTTTGAGTTCCGTGTCTTCTACATATCCACTTTCATTTTGGCA
>DATKWR010000490.1:0-2618 GCA_035529475.1 Sedimentisphaerales bacterium
GAACCGACGACGCTGAAGCTACTGCGGGGAAACCCCGGAAAGAGGCCGCTCAACAAGGGCGAGCCGAAGCTGGCCGCGACTGTATTGCGACCACCTGCACACCTCGACGCGGTAGCCAAAACGGAATGGCGGCGAGTAGCGAAGATGTTGGCTGAGTCGGTCAAGACAACCGTACTCGACCGGGCCGTGTTGACGTGCTATTGCGAGTGGTGGAGCCAGTTAGTGCGACTCTCAACCGAGCTACGCAAGGTGGGGCCGATCATCGTATCGAAGACCACCAAACAGCCGTATATGTCGCCGTGGTTGGCTGGGATGGCGATGGCATCCAAACAAGTGGAACGGTTTGCGGGCGAGCTTGGAATGTCCCCGTCATCGCGCAGCCGCATCGACGTTGGCGGCCCTGGTGACGCCGGAGATGAACTAGACGATTTCAACAAGGAGCCAAAGCGTGGCCGCGTCGGGTAAACTGCTGCAACTGAAAGCGGACGCCAAGGCGGCGGGCTGGTCGGACTACATCCGCACCGCGGCCGACGAGCGTGCGCTCTTGGAAGGCTGCACGTTCGATCTGGCACGAGCCCAGCGGGTGTCACGGTTCGGCGAGTCGTTCGTACGGCACTCGACGGGCCGATGGGAAAAGCAGCCCTTTACGTTGCTGCCATTCCAAAAGTCCGAGATTGTCTTCCCGATGTTTGGCTGGGTTCGGCCCGATGGGCGTCGGCGTTTTCGATTCGGGTTTGTCTACGTGGCGAAGAAGAACGGCAAGTCGGCGTTGTGTTCGCTGTTGACGCTCTACCTGCTGGCTGGCGACAATGAGGCACGGGCCGAAGTCTACGCGGCGGCGGTGGACCGTAAACAGGCAGATATTGTCTTCGGTGAGTCTGCCCGTATGGTCAGATCGTCACCGTCCTTGTCGGCTCGAATGAGGGTGATCGACACGACTAAGACGATCATCTACAAGAACTCGGTCTATCGGGCCTTGTCGGGCGACAACGCGACGAGCGAGGGGAAAAACATCCACGGCCTTGTACTGGACGAGTTGCACGTCTGGACCACCCCCACGGCCAGAAAGCAATATGCTTCGCTGTACTATGGCTCGGCACTCCGCGAGCAGCCGCTGTCGATCGTGATCACCACGGCCGGCGAGGACATCTATGAAGAGGACGCCCTGTGGGTTGAGGAATACCAGCACGCCAAGGCGATCCTGACTGGTGACTCGACCGACACGCGGCGTCTGGCTTACATCGCAGAGGCATCGGCCGAGGATGTGGCCGGTGAGGGGTGGAAGGATCCGGCCGTGCATGCCAAGGCGAACCCGTCATACGGCGACATCATCGACCCGGAGGAGATGACCGCCTCGGCTGAAGAGGCGGAATCGAGCCCCCGCAAGAAGGCGATGTTCCTGCGGTATCGGCTCAACCGGCCGACGCGGTTGACAGTGCGGTGGATTGCCGATGAGGCGTGGTCGGCGTGCGATGCGGCGCCAGTCTTCGAGCCTGGCTGTGAATGCTTCGGTGGCCTGGACCTTTCGGCGACGGACGACTTCACCGCGCTGGCGTTGGTTCGCCGCGAACAGGAAGACGGGCTTCTTGAGGGTGACGACTCGCCCGGATCGTCCGAAAACCGCTACCACGTCAAGATGCACTTCTGGGTGCCCGAGGACAAGGTGGTATCACTTGAAAAGGACGGCAAGCACAGTTACCGCACCTGGCAACAGCAGGGACTCCTTGAGGTAATCCCGGGCCCGGTGATCGAGCGGGGGTTTGTCCGGCGGCGGATTGCCGAGTTATCGGAAAGCTACAAGATCAAAGAACTGGCCTACGACCCTTGGAACGCGGACGAGACGCGGCAGTACTGCGAGGATGAACTAGGCGTGACGATGGTCGAATGTCGACAGGGGCTAAAATCGTTCACGGAGCCAATGAAGAAGGTCGAGGTGTTGGCCCGGCTGGGGAAGCTGAATCACGGGGGGAACCGAATTCTCTCTTGGATGATCGGCAACACGAAAGCCAAGACGGACGAGAGCGGGAACATTCGGCCGGTAAAGCCGGAACACGGGCGGGAGGCGAAGATCGACGGCTCGGTGGCGTTGATCATGGCTGTCGGGCGAGCCATGCTTCACAAGCCGAAAGTATCAGTCTACGAAACGCGGGGGATGAGGACGTTATGAGCGAAAGCGGGAACAAAACGAAACGCGAATCAGCCGTTCTTGTTACCAGCCTGGTTGCTATCGCGTGCGTGCTGACTGGCCTATGGTGGATGTATCCTCCGGTGGCGATGGTCGCGGCGGGAATCGTGCTGTTGCAGGCTGCAAAATCATTCCACGACACGCGAGAGATGCCATGATATCCGAACTCGCCGAGGCCATGTACTCGCTGATTCCCCGCTTTCGGGCGACCACGTCCACGACCTCCAGCCCCGCGCAATGGTTTATCGACTGGGCCACCGGAGGAAATTCGACCGACTGCGGCGTTCACATGACGGCCGAGAAGGCGTTGACTTACGCCCCGGTGTATCAGGCCGTGTCGGTTCTGGCTGGCGACGTCGGGCAACTGCCGCTAGATCTCTACGCGAGGAAGGATGAGCGAAATAAGGAGAAGGCCAAGACCCACCCGGCCTAT
>DATKWR010000491.1:0-3353 GCA_035529475.1 Sedimentisphaerales bacterium
AGGCCGACGGGCCGGTCGTTGGCGTCCACTACGGGAAGATCGTCGATCCTATACTTGTGGAAGATAGCCGTCGCCTCGGCGGCCAGTGCATCGGCCCTTATTCTCTTGCAGCCGGCCGTCATGACGTCGCCGACCATCAGGTCAAAGGCGTCCCGGCCGTATCGGGTCATCAGGCGGCGCAAATCCGCGTCGGTGATAATCCCGGCCAGTCGCCCGTCCTCGTCCACAACCATCACGGCGCCGTGGCGCTTGACGTCGCCGGTCTTCTCCAACACCCGCCCGACGGTGTCGGTCGTCTCGGCGAGCGGCAGCTTCTCCCCCGGCCTGAACATCATCGACTGCTCGACCGTCATCAGCCGGGCGCCGAGCGAGCCGCCGGGATGGAAGCGGACATAGTCTTCGACGCTGAAGCGGCGTGCCTTCATGACCGTGAAGGCCAGCGCATCGCCGACCGCCAGCATGCAGGCCGTCGAGACACTCGGCGCCACGCCGAGCGGGCACGCCTCGCTCATCTGGCCCATGCACAGCGCCACGTCGCTGTACTTGCAGAGCGTCGAATCGCGCTCGCCCGTGATGGCGATCAGCTTGATCTGGAGCTGCTTGACCAGGTTGATCAGGCGCGTGACCTCGTCGGTTTCGCCGCCGTAGCTGAGCACGACCACCACGTCGTTCTTGCGCAGCCGGCCCAGGTCGCCGTGGATGGCTTCGGCCGGATGCAGAAAATGGCTCGGCGTACCGGTCGAGGCCAGGGTCGCGCTGATCTTCTGCCCGATGATGCCGGCCTTGCCGATGCCGCTAATGATGCACGAGCCGGTGCACTCGTAAATCATCCGGCAGGCCTGTCCGAACGACGCATCCACAATCGGCGTCACCGAGGCAATCGCCTCCGCCTCGGCCCGAATCACTTCTCTGGCATAGTCAAAATCAAATTCCACTAACAGGCTCCCGGCCAACGATAGTTTGCGGAACATCAAATATCAGCTTGCGCGTTGCGGCCTCCGGCATCTACAATTTCACAACGCCGCCGCGGTCGTTGTAGCAGACCAGGTCGTGTTTCTCGCCGGAGTATTCGGGGGCCGAGTGAATGACGACGCGCTTGTCGCTGAACTGCTCGATTTGCGCCAGGGCCGCCCGCTTGATGTTCTGCAGGTAGTCGGCCACCTCCCGCGAGACGAATAACTCGACGCGTTTGATCTGCTCCTTCGAGGCCGAGAGATTCAGCAGCCGGATAATCTCCAGCGCCAGCGACTCGTGGCTCTTGACGAATCCCGTGCCGCCGCAGTTGGGACACGCCAGGTACGTGCTCGATTGCAGCGAGGGGCGCATTCTCTGGCGCGTCATTTCCACCACCCCGAACCGGCTGATGCCCAAGATTCTCGAGCGAGCGCGGTCGGCCCGGACCGTGTCTCGAAACGCTTTTTCCACGGCCTTGCGGTGCTTGGCGTTCCGCATGTCGATAAAATCGCAGATGATCAGCCCCCCGAGGTCGCGCAGCCTGAGCTGGCGGGCGATTTCGGCGGCGGCTTCTATGTTGCTCTCGTACGCCGTTTCCTCGGCGCTCTTGTGCCTGCGATACCGGCCGCTGTTGACGTCAATCGCGACCAGCGCCTCGGTCTGCTCGATGACGATGGAGCCGCCGCCCTCCAGTTGCACCTTGCGGGCCTGGACCTTGGTGATTTCCTCTTCGATGTGATACTTGTGAAACAACGGGACCTTGTCGTCGTAGTAGGTGACCCGCTGCTTCAGACGCGGCGTCGCGATAGAGAAGAACTCCCGGATTTTGCGAACCACAACTTCCGAATCGCAGACGATCTTGCTGATCGTGCTGGTGAAGACGTCCCGCAGCGCACGGATGACCAGGTCCGATTCCTGGTACAGCTCGCTCGCGGCTCCCTCGGTCTCGATCCGCTGTTCAATCGCTCTCCACAAGCGGCTCAGATATCTCAAATCGCTTTGTATGTCCCTTTTCGAGCAGCCCTCTCCGGCGGTCCTGATGATGAAGCCCTGCCCTTTCGGCGGGCCGCTCTCATCCAGAATCTGCCGCAGCCGTTTGCGCTCGTCCTCGTCCTCAATCTTATGCGAGACGCCGTGCTTGCGCATCCACGGCATCATCACCAGGTACTTGCCCGGAAAGGCCAAATACGTGCTGAGGGTCGCCCCCTTGGATTTCAGGCCTTCTTTGGTCACCTGAACGACGATCTCCTGCCCTTTGCGAAGGCAATCCTGGATTGGCGGGCGGTCTTTGAGCGATTTTCTCCGGCCGATGGTCTCGATATATTTTGCGCCGACGCCCTCAAAATACCGGGGATGGATGTCGCTGATATGCAGAAACCCGTTCTTGCCGATGCCAAAATCGACGAACGCCGCCTGGATCCCGGACTCGATATTGACCACCCTGCCTTTGTAGATATTGCCGACGTGCCTGCCCAGGCTGGCCCTCTCCACGTAAAGCTCCTCCAGCACCCCGTTCTCGACGACCGCCACCCTGCACTCCTCGCTTTCGGCCACATTGATAAGCATCTCTCTTGACATTCTCGTATCCCTATTTCCACTGATAATCGTCAACCGCTCTGCCAAGCCACTTTTCTGCGCCTGACCGGCGCCGCCAGGGCGCCTTCATCGAGCCCCAGCAGCTTCAAAAGCTCATCGACCCGCACCGAACCGTCCGGGCTGATTTCACATTCGGCGATTATATTCGCATCCTCCAGCTTTATCGACTTCAAAAAGCTTCTGACATCGACATTCTTGAATTTCAAGCCGCTCTCGTCCATCGGCCGTCGCAGGGGCAAATGTTCGCTGGCCAGGACACGGTCGATGGTCGCCTTCAATTCTTCGCTCAAATACTCCCGCCTCACCGGCAATACGTACGTCGCCGAACGCGGCTGGAACGATGCTCCCGCTGCGAGCATGGCAACCGAAAGCAGCTCGCAGCCTTCAGGCAGTTGACGCGCGAGTGCCGCCATGATTCCGGATTCCCGATCCGTCGCTGCCGATTCGGCCGCGATATCAGCCTCCGGCTGCGGAGCGTGCTCGACCCGAAGGCACAACAGCTCATCGTCAGATTCGACGCCGACGGGCCGCGGCAGAGGCAGGGAAAGCTTCGGGCGGGGGTTAAAACCTTCACTGTATCGAATGCGCAGCCCCGCGCGGACGCAGGCCCGCTGAAAGAGCTTGAGCGTCTCGGCGTGCGAAAGAAATCGCAGACTCCCTTCCACCTTGAACCTTACCACCAGCAGCATAGTCTCATTCGAAGCTGCTATATGCCTGTCTCCGTAAAAGCATTGTTTATCTGTGTTAGCATTATGCCCATCTCCACGCCGACAACAAGTATTTTCTACGAAATACGGGGGAAA
>DATKWR010000492.1:0-2609 GCA_035529475.1 Sedimentisphaerales bacterium
AGGATGTGGCAAGGCCGCAGGCCGGCCTCAAGGAATTGGATAGCCTGAAGATAGCGTGATTTGTAGCCGTGATCGACAAGATTCGAAGCGCTCTGGTGAAGTATTGGGGGTACGATGAATTTCTGCCCCTACAGAAGGAAGCTGTAGAATGTGTCAGTAGCGGACGCGACGCCATCGTGGTTCTGCCCACGGGAGGCGGCAAGTCACTTTGTTTTCAGGCGCCGGCGGTCGTCATGCAGGGCCTGGCCATTGTGGTCTCACCGCTCATTTCGTTGATGAAGGACCAGGTTGACGGCCTCAAAGAATGTGGGGTCCCCGCGGCCAGGATAGACAGCTCCCTTGCCCCGGACGAGCAGCGGGCCGTCCTGGCGGAAATCCGGAACAACAAACTCAAGCTTCTTTACATGTCCCCCGAAAGGCTTGTCTCGGACCGCTGCCTCGAACTTCTCAGACAGACGCGGTTATCTTGTATCGCGGTTGATGAAGCCCATTGTGTCAGTATGTGGGGGCATGATTTTCGGCCCGAGTATCGTCAATTGGGCTTGTTGAAGAAGGTCTTCCCTAATGTCCCGGTCGGCGCCTACACGGCGACCGCCACCGAACAGGTGCGTCGTGACATTGCCGAGCAACTGCATCTTGAGAATCCCGCGGTGCTGGTCGGCTCGTTCGATAGGCCGAATCTTATCTACAAAGTCCGGCGGCGAATGCACAAGCTCAAGCAGGTCTGTGCGATACTCGACCGGCACAAGGGAGAATCGGGCATCATCTATTGTATTCGACGCAAAGACGTTGACGAATTGTACTCGGCGCTGAGGGCCAAAGGCTATAACGTGCTGCCGTACCATGCCGGCATGGCGGACGAGGACCGCAAGGACAATCAGGACTCGTTCATCAAGGAGAAGGTCGATACCATTGTGGCCACGATTGCGTTCGGGATGGGGATCGACAAGTCAAACGTGCGATACGTGATTCACACGGGCATGCCCAAATCGCTTGAGCACTATCAGCAGGAGACGGGCCGGGCCGGCCGCGACGGTCTGGAGGCTGAATGCTGTCTGCTGTATTCCGGCGGTGACTATGGAATATGGAAGAGCCTCATGAGTGATATGGAGCCGCAAGCCTACAAGATCGCGATGGCCAAGCTCGACGGCATGTACGATTATTGCACTGGCGGCCTCTGCCGGCACAAGGCGATTCTGCGCTATTTCGGCCAGACTTTGGAGAAAGACAACTGCTCCGCGTGCGACCTGTGTCTTGGGGAGCTGGGGGGAATCGAGAATGCGCTGGAGACCGCTCAGAAAATCCTTTCCTGTATCGTTCGTCTGGGGCAGCGGTTCGGCGGCGCTTATACGGCGGCGGTGCTCACCGGCTCGGACGAGAAACGCATCATAGAGAACAACCATGATGCCCTGAGCACCTACGGCCTGCTCAGCCAGTATTCGCGACAGACCGTGCACGGCTGGATCGACCAGCTTGAAGGGCAGGCCTACGTTGAGAAAGTCGGAGAATACAAGATATTGAATGTCACCGAGAAGGGATGGCGCGTTCTAAGAGCCAGTGAGACGCCCCGATTGCTAAAACCTGCTGAAAAGCCGGCCAAAGTCTCCAAAGTCGCTGAAGATTCGTGGGAAGGCGTCGATAGGGGCCTGTTCGAGGTCCTGCGAAAACTGCGGACAACGATGGCCCGCGACAAGGGGGTCCCCGCCTACGTCATCTTTGGCGATGCAACGCTTAGGGACATGGCCCGGCGAAGACCTTCGAGCCTCGAAAGGTTCCTCGAAGTCAAGGGGGTCGGAGAGAAAAAACGCCGGCAGTATGGCAAGGTTGTTTTAGCAGCAATAAACGATTACTGCCAGGCGAACACGCTCGATATGGATATTGGCTGAGCCTTGCACGCCTTGACGGACGGGGTTAGAATTACCCTCGTGTATATTCTCCATAAACCCATTATGTGAGCAGGGACCACTATGAATCGAAACAGAGGGACCGTTACAGAAACCCAGACCAGGCCTGCACACAAGGCCAAGAGAGGAACCTCAAAAGGTCGCAAGATCGCAAAGATTTCGCGTTTGCGCAAGCCGGAAGACATGCCTCTCGAACAATGGCAGATCGCCTTGCGAAGACAGTTCGCCCAGAAGCAGAACTTCCGGCTCAAGAACGTCGGCAGCGAGCCGGTCTTTTCCGAGTTCACAGTTACGAATCCGCAGACGAAAGGCGAATATCGCGTTGCGATCCGCGGGCAGGGCCTCGGAGACAACTACTGCTCGTGCCCGGATTTTGCCGTGAATACGCTCGGCACGTGTAAACACGTCGAATTTGTGCTGAGCCGATTGCGGGGAAAACGTGGAGGCAAAAAGAACCTGACGGCGGGTTTTCAACCTGCCTGCTCCGAAATCTATCTGCGCTACGGTGCGAAGCGCCACGTGATTTTCAAGCCGGGCACCGAATGTCCGCACTCCCTCGCGAATCTGGCTTGGCGTTACTTCAACAAGGATGGAATTCTAAAGCCGCAGTCGTATTCGGAGTTTGATACGTTTATCCGGCAAGCCGCAGCATTCGAGCATGACGTGCGCTGCTACGAGGACGCGATCCGGTTTATCGCCCAGGTC
>DATKWR010000493.1:0-5442 GCA_035529475.1 Sedimentisphaerales bacterium
CTACCATAACCACTTTCAATCGTGCAGTGTTTCAGTGGGCTGGATGGCATACTCTTGTTCCGGCGTTCCGACCTCACAAACGACGCGAAATCCGACATTGTGGACGCGCTGCCACGCCGGGTAACTCAGGCGGAAAGAAGAGCGGCATCGCTTGGGGCGATCGCACCATGAGCCGCCTCGTACGACTTTCTTGCCCGGCTCGACAAGGCCGTCGTGACCATCGTCGGCCTGGTAGGGATAAGGCTCGTAGGTCGTTCGGGTCCACTCGCAGGCATTGCCGTGCATGTCATACAGTCCCCAGGCGTTGGGCCGATAGCTTCCGACGCTCGCCGTCGCAACAGCCCCGTCATTGAAGCGTATATCGCAAAGGATGTTTCCCCCATAGACCGCCGATTCGAGGATGCCCTTGCCAAAGTGGGCGACGATGTTTGATTCCAGCCCACCGGTGGGCTTGGGGCTGACGCTCAGCGAGCTATCGGCGACGTTGGCCCATTGCGAAAAGTCCGCATCGAGACGGCCATACGAAAGCGGGCCCTGCGAGCCGGCCCGACAGGCGTACTCCCATTGAGCTTCGGCAGGAAGTGTGAAATCCATGCCGGTCTGCTGCGAAAGCCAGCGGCAGAAGTCCATCGCCCGCTGCCAAGAGACGCGAACCACGGGTTGCTCGGGCTCGGCGAGGGACAAGCCGGGACCGTCGGGACCCTGGAAGCGCTTCGTGAAATACCCCGAGTCGTGCTCGGGATCGAACCGATGATATTGGGCGTTGGTCACCTCGCAGGCTCCCATCCAGAAGTCGCGCTCGATTGAAACTTGAGTGAGGGGCATTTCATCAGGCTCGCCGTTCGGGTCGCCCATGATGAACCGGCCGGCGGGGATGCGCACCAGCTTGATCGTCACGCCTGCGCCGAGGTCAATCGTTTTGGTGAATGGCCCGGCGGCGCTCTGTTGGAGGCGGGCCTGTTCGGCGTCGAGCGTCCGATAGTCCGATTTCGGTGCGTGCAGTTTCGTTTCATGGACCGGTTCGGGCCGCATCGGCTCGATGCGCGGGCGGGAAACCTCCGGAATCGCCTCGGGATCGTCTTTGGGGCCGCCGTAGAGCTGACGCAGGTTTTGCCTGCGCCGGTCGGCTCCTTCGGGAATCGGTCCCACGTCGCCCCATGTGCCATGACACGGACCGTTGAGGTCTATCCACGTGATAAGCCGGTCCCAGGCTTCCTGGTCCAACTGCACGTCATAATGGCCCTTGCTGAGCATCTGGATAAGCTCGCTCGTATCGGCGTGGTATTCGCCGGGGACCAGCAGGCCGACGTGGTCCTCGACGTTGACCCTGCGAATATACGGTATGAGTGCTTCATAGGCGGGGGTGTACTTGACCCTGGTTCCGCCGAACGCCTCGCGCACCACCGGATGCAATCGGGTTGCGCCCAGCTTCGTAAGCTCGCGTCCCCGGTAGTCCTTCACGTAACGCTCCGCCCGCAGGTCGAGAGTCCTTTGGCCGTCCTGGTGCGTCGATCCGTCGTGGCAGCCGGCGCAGTACTCATCCAGTACGGGTTGCACGTCCCTCTCGAAATCGAGACCCCTTGGCGGATCGTACCAGGGCTGGATGCATTCCGCTGGGCGGGTCGCGGCCAACCTCGGACGCAACGTGGGGATGTTCTTTGGCTGCTCGTGACAGCCGACGCAGGAGACGGTCTCGCCCGGCATGGCCGTGAACCAGCTCCGCATCAACTGGATGGCTTTGCCTTCGGCATCCAACGGCTGCACGCTCAGCGGCGTGTTGGCCGGGACGATGAACATCGCCGAGCCATCTTTCTGGAGATCGACTGTGCCGAGGATTCGCATCACTTCCCAGGGGCCGCCGCAGCCGACTTTGTCGGGCCCGGCCATCCCCGGATAACCGAAATGGTAAGCCAGAATCCGCAACTTCTTCGCGGTGCCGCGAGGAACACCCGCAAGGCCCGGCCCGGCATAGACGTCGTCTATATAGACGACTGCATCATCACGCTCAAGGTCCACCCTGTCAGGGATGACGGGCGGCCGCTGCGTTTTGGCAAGAGGAATCGGCTCGAAGAAGTCGAACTTCGGTTGCACGGCGATGGGCAGCATATTGTCAAAAACATCCACTAAGTAAATACCCCACGGGCTCTTGTTGTCGGGCTGGGAGGCGACGAGGAAATACTTATCGCTCAGCGGGTAGGGATGCAGGAACTTCGGCCAGGACTTGTCCACCAGGTTGTCGCGGATGACGGTCTGCACCGGCTGTACCCGGCCTGGGATTTTCTGAACGACGCCGGCGGCTTCATGCCAGCCTTTGGTGGTATCAAGCAGTCCCAGCTCACCCATCCGCGGCACGCCGTGATAGCCGGCGATGATGGCGATGATCTTGCCGGGAGCATCCGGTATTCCTCGCGGATAATAGAGCGCGTTGGGCCAGTAGGAATTGCTGCCATAGACGGCCCGCTGGCCTGTGCCGTCGGGATTCATCACCATCAAAGGGCGCAGATAAATGTGCATAGGCCCCGTGTAGTCCCATCGGCTGAAGATCACCTGGCCGGTCGGCAGCACGGCCGGGTGAAGGTCGAGGTCCTGATCGAAGCATAATTGCCGCACGTTGCTTCCATCGGCATCCATCAGAAAGATATTGCACGCACGCTCGACGCCGTGCCAGCAGGGGACCGCGGTGTAGGAGGCGGTCGAGGCAAAAACGACCCTGCCGTCGGGCAGATAGCACGCATCGAAGTTGTCCACATCCGGATGTTCACCCCGCGAGACCTGCCGCAGGCCGGTGCCGTCAGTTTTAATCTCGAAGATTTGCCAGGTTGGGCCTGTGGGCATCGTGAAAAGAAGGTTGTCTGCGTCGAAATGAAGGTCCATTTCGCCGACAAATTCGCTCGCGGGAGGGCGAAAAACTGTGCGCAACTTGCCGCCGGGACGCACCGGTTCCAGGATTGCGATTTCGTTGTCATAGCCGGTTCGCTCAATGCCCGTATTGCATTTGTGGTTGACGGGCAGGCCGAGCTGCCCTCGTACTCGCTTGAGAAGCAGCAGCTTGTCGAAATCGAGCAGGGGGTTGGCGAGCAGTGCATCGTACCGAAGCTCCTCCAGCTCACGCGCCAGCTTTAGCAAGTTCGCTTGCGCAGAAGGATCATTGGGATCGGAAGAGTCCAGAGCCGCGTTGCTCGCTTCTCTGAGAAGGTCCAGACGCCGCAAATAGTCGTTGCTTTTTGGATACTTCGGGCCAAACGTCTCGGCCAGGTCGCCGATCGCTAAACGAAGCGATTCGAAATCGAAGGTTCCAATATACCGGGTCGCGTTCTGGCGATTGAGGATAGGCCGGTTTGGGGGTGTACCGACCTGGGCATGGGCAAACCCCGGAACCCCAAGACCACCCAAAACTAACAGGTAGCGTGCGATGAATCGCACCCATTCCATTGTGGTGTGCTCAGCACACCCTGCCTCTGACTTAGCCGGTCTCATTCATTACTATTTAAAGTATTTGAAAGAAAATGTCAACAAACAGGTCCCACAACCTTATAATAGTGTGAATGTCCGTGAGCGATTCGATAGTCCGGGGCAATTCTTTGTGAAGGTGCACTAAGCCGTTGGTTTTTGTTACAGGAAACACCGATGATAGCCGCTAAGGCCATAATCTACATATCCACGCTTTCCATCTTCCTTATATCCCTGACCATCCATGAGTACGCCCATGCCTGGATGGCCTACCGGTATGGCGATGACACGGCGGCAAGGATGGGACGCCTGACGTTGAATCCCATTGCTCATATCAGCCTGTTCGGGACCATCATTCTGCCGCTTCTCGTGCACTTCGGCTGGGCCAAGCCGGTGCCCGTCAATTTTTCGGTCCTCAACAGGAGCCAGATTTTCAAAGTGGCCGCCGCGGGGCCTGCGGCGAACATATTGCTGGCTCTTGCTCTGGCGGCTTTCTTTCACCTCTTTCGCTTGAGGGCCGTCCCGCTCCTGGGCGATTTCGTATTGCTGGGCATATTGTTCAACATCATCCTGGCCGTGTTCAACCTCATTCCGATACCGCCGCTGGACGGTTCCAGAATGGTCTATGCCCGGCTGAAGTCGCCGGAGTCTATCCAGGCGTATCGGCAGGTGGCTCGATTCGGGATGTTCATACTCATAGGGTTTCTTGTGCTTGGAGGGTTTCAGAGGATCATATTGCCCGTGGTCGGCGTGCTCTACACGTTACTCGGCCTGCCTTTGCCCGCCTTGACCCTTGAAGATTCAGGGTCCGGCCCAAACCCCGAAGTAGCACAGTGCGCGCGAGACGCAGAAAGGGGGACATCATGACTTATCCAAAAAGAAGAGTCGACAAAAAGGCTTGCCTCGGCGGAACCGTCATCAACATCATTGTTGCGCTGATCTTCTTCGGGCTGCTTGCTTTCGGCATCTTGTGGCTTATCAAGAGCTTCGGAGAGGTCGGACAGCAATATACCGATACGATGGTCCAGACGAAGTACAACGCGATCACGGTGAAATGCCAGACGAATCTGCGAACGATCGGACAGAACATACAGATTTACGCCGTCAGCAACGAAGGATTTCCGCCCTCGCAGGAGGAACTGATGCAGTTTAGTGGAAGCACGCAGTTGTTCCGCTGCCCCGCCCCCGACGGCGAAAAGTACATCTATATCCCGGGCCAAAACGGCGGCATGTCCCCGGCGAATATTCTTGTCTATGAGCCCAAGCCCCTCCACGATGGGCGATGCAGTGTCTTGCGATTGGGCGGACAGCTCGAATTGCTCACGCCCGAAGAGCTCCAGCAAGCCCTCGAGCAAACACGGGCCGGCATCCGATGATCCGCAGGCGCGGTGCTAACAGGGCTGTTTTTTCTCGTACACACAACAGTCCTCAGCAGGCAAAACGAGCTGCCTATTCGGGCCGTTCGGGGCCTCGACAGAGAGCGAGGGGCTTATTGTCTGGAGATCTCGAAGATGACGGTGCCGCCGTTGGTGCAGTCGAAGGGGTCGGGGCATTGAATGTAGGCCTTGGATTTGTCCTCTTTTCCATCCAGGCCCCATTGAGCGGGTTCGGAGACGCGCAGGGCATTGTAATAGGGCATCAACGAGGCCAACGCGTGCATGCACACGGGAACGTCACTGACGAGCTGGTAGCAGGCTTTGAGGGTGAAGGAATCGCCGACGCGATACGTCGGGCAGTGACCTCTGATTTCTTTGACCGTTACCACGATGTCCATATTCGTTGCCTCCATTGTCAGGATTCACACGCCCATACCATACCATTGCCGAGCGGGGACTGCAACTGATTGTACTCGTGCGCCAAGCCACCTTGTTTGTTCTGCTATTCTCGGATCAGCTTGTCGCGGTACTGGATATACGATTCCCGCATGGCGATATAAGGGTCCACGGCCGCGGCCTTGAACACTTCGTACCGTCCGATCTGGAACGAGCTTGC
>DATKWR010000494.1:0-13182 GCA_035529475.1 Sedimentisphaerales bacterium
GGCTCAGACATTTGAACCTCGAAGCGATATTGTCGATCGCGCGATTCAGACCGTACGAAACCGGGACCTTGGGCGGATGAAAGAAACCGACCGGAAACATCTCAACGATTTCAAGCCCCGCTTGCCGCGCGAGCTCCTCCATCTCGTCCATGCTCATCACGTTGAATATCCCTTCTGGATTCTTCCGCCGGTGGCGCCTATAAAGCAGTTTCGTCCAGGGCGAGCCCAGGTTCTGGTGATTGTTGAACACAAGATAACCCTCGTCATCCAGCAAATCCACAAGCGCTCGGATCGCGGCCCGGCGCAGCGCCGGCTCGGCGTTAAGAAAGAAACGAAAGGCCGTTACCAGATTGAATTTCCTCGGCTTCAGGATGTTCTCTGCTGTTATGTCGGCCTCGATGATTTCCGTCCGCTTGAGCTTCTTGCGGGCGACGGCCAGCATCGAGCCGGAGACATCGACGCCCGTTGATGTCTTCACGCGATTTTCCAAAAGACCTGCGATGCGTCCCGTCCCACACGCAAAGTCGAGCAGATGGACCTCTGCGCCCGCGAAGTATTTATCCAGAATCTTGAGAATGATCTTCTGCTCGCGCGACCAAAGGAATTTCTGCCAGGCCTGAGTCTGGTAATACTGCTCGTATTCGGCGCCTTTGCTTTCGTACTTGTGAGATTCTGTGTAAGGAATCATGAATTTCGCATGAGAATATGAGCAAAACGCCTTCGCTCCACGTCCGTCAGGCTCAGAAACCAGCCAGCCACGAAGGTGAGGATCGTGACGGCGGCCACGACGCCGCCTAATTCGAGCCACGAACCGGGCGGCGCCAGGTATTTCCACAGGCCGATTGTGAGCACAGCCGGCAGCGAACCCAGCAAGGCCGGCTGCCAGACGTTGCGAACGTTTTCCAGGGCGGAAATACCCATTTTACGATTGAAATACATCGGCAGAATAACGCCGGACGATAGCAGTACGGGCAGCAGGTTCGACCATGCTATGCCGAGCAGACCCAGGCCGAGTATTCTAACCGAGACAACGGACGCAGCAACGCAAAACAGTGCGGTCACGACGGTAAGGACACCGAAGATCCTGTGTTCCCCCCGCCCCACAAGCACCAGGAAGTTGCTGTGCTGTGCCAACATAAAACAGCAGGCCACGGCGAGGATGGCCACGATCACAGCCATTTCATTGAGGATTGCCGGGTCGTCGAATTGGTCCCCGACCCAGATTCGCAGAAAGTCCCCGCCCATCAGAATCAGGAAACACCCGCCTGGAATGATCAGCAGAAGACTGTATTTGCGTGTCAGAAAAGCTATTTCTTTGACCCGGAGGTGGTCGTTTCGAGCATCGAGATCGCTGACCGCCGGCTTTATCGCCGCCGTGGCGGCCTGCACCAACTGCAACAGCAAAACAACTCCGGCGGCGGCAAAGGCGAATTGACTAATCTCGGCGGCGCCCAGGAAAATGCCGATGACCACTTGGCTTGAATGAAGGATGATGATGACGCCCATACTATACAGAAAGGTATTTATGCCGTAAGCCAGCATCGCCCTCAGAAGTCGCAGATCATTTCCCTTTAGCGACAGAAATGTGGCGGGCAGCAGTTTCCTGACGAAAACGCAACCCAGCCCTCTTAGCGAAACTTCACTCAGACCGAACACCAGTCCTGCTGTCAGCAAACCGTAGCCGTGTGACAGCAATGTGACGACCAGTACGGTCCGCAGAAACAATACGACAAGTGCGATGACGTTAGTGATATCATATCGCTGCAATCCGCTCAGCACGGCGGTCGATGGCTGCAGAGGCAATGCAAACGCAACACAGAATCCGACAATCAGTACGAGTCCGCGGGCGCTTCCGACCATCTCAGGCTTGATGGCGGCAAACCAGGAGCCGACGTTGAAGTAAATCACCACACTGACAATGGCAAGGACGATTCCCAAAGTGGCGAAGAAGAACAGCGAAGTACTAATGACTCGTTGGACGCCGGCGTCGTCACCTTTTGCCCGGTACACTGGTATGTATCTATTGATGGCGCTGTTGAGCCCGAGATTCAACAACGGGGCATAACGGAAGATCGAGCCGCCGATGAGCACCCAGACGCCATATTGGGCCTTGCCGAGGTGGCTGAGGAGGAAACGCATCAGAAAGAACGCGACGACGGCGTACGATACTAAGGTCACGACGTTGAAAAACGTGTTGTGGACCAGCCTCTTTGAGGTTGTGACGGGTTGTTCGTTCATATAGGTGTTACTGCTTTACCTCGTTGCTGATTTGTCTGTTGCTGTCTCTGCGGCGCTCGACGAGCCGCCATAGTACGCCGGCTTGAACCAGGTCATACTCCCTGAGCACAAACGCGGGGCAATATCGCGGCCTTGACGAGACGACGTATATCGGCCTGTCTTCGAGCAATTGGGCGACCGTGTGCTCGTTGAACTGAGGGGCGCCTTTGCTGTTAACGGTACCCGAGATGATTGCGACATCGGGACGCTTTCCCTCAACCTGTTGTTCGAGCAGCAGAGGGGCGACGGTCGTCACGTCGGCGTAGATAACGGCGTTATTCGCCACCTGGCGCAGGGCCTCACCGGCAAAGCGCTCGGCCCCTCTGTACCCGGTTTTCCAGGGTTGCAGGAAGTAGCTGTAGTCGTCGCGGTAAGGAATATCGTTTCTCGTGCCGATGTCGAGGGGCGCTCTTTTGACTACTGTCGGTGCAACCGCGTAGATGCCAACGGGCAGCACGCCAAAAAGCAAAACCAGCGAGGCGACGGCTTTGTGATTTGTCCAATCTTGCAGCCAACATGTCCCAACACCCGTCAGGATAGCGACCATACAGTAGAACGGTATGAAGAAGGCGTACCGGTCCGGGACGGTGTATCGAAAGGCAAAAACAAAAAACAGCACGAGCAGGCCGAGCGCCACCCTTCTCAACCCCCCCGGGCGCGAGAGCTTGAATACTCCAAAACAACCTGCAAAGAACAGCAAAATATTCGGCGAGGGAAAGTTGAACAGGATATACAGGAGGTTTTCCTGCGCCATTTTCATCGACAAAGACACGTTCAGAACCGCTCCCTGCCAGCTTCTTCCAAAGACGGCGGAGCTCAAAACCCCTGCAACCTCGCCGGTCTGAATCATGTTCCTCACGATCAGATACTCGTAAGGCAAGGCGCCGGCAATCCACAGCAGGACAACTATGGCCAGGTCTCTGCGGTACAATTCCTTTTGAGACCGAACGGAAAGGAGCCATGCCGCATAGCACGCAAGCGGTATCACGGCGAGAATATGAACGGCGATGGAAAGCCCGTTTAGAAATCCCAACGCGTACAGATAATGCACTCGATCGGTTCTGATATACCGCAGCAGCATGATCAGCTCGCCGGTAAAGAGAGCCGTCCATAACGTATAGGTCTCAGCAATGCAGGCATGGCGCCAGAACGTATGAGAAAGCGCCAGCGTGACAGCGGCGATGACCGCCGGGAAACTCCTTCCGAGCCACAGGCGCACCAAGAGGAACACGTTCGCCACCGCCACGGCCGCTGCGATTGCGGAGACCAGGTTGACTTTGTAAGCAAATTCCCCGGCCGGCAGGTATTTGACGCCGATAGCCAGTATGTAGAAGAGCGGATGTGAAAGAGCAAGACCGAGGAAGCCCTCAATGTCGTTTTGCCAGACGCGGTACTGGATCAGCCCGCTGTCCTGCCACAGCAGACCGGGGGCGCAACTGACGATGTAAAGCACAAGGGCAGCGCACAAAACTATCGTGTACTGCCGGACTAATTTTGGTGTTGCGGAGTTCACAGGCGTATTGTGCCGTTCTCGATCTACGAGACGGTGACGGCCAATCCCTCACTACTGATATCGAACTCGAAGAACCGCGCCCTCTCATTCGCTGGTTCGGCTTCGAGCATCTCCCGTACGGATCGAGCGTCCTGCGGTGATTTGCAGATCATCAGCATGAAACCGCCGCCGCCGGCGCCGAGCAATTTGGCGCCGTATATAAACGGGCGGACTCGTTCGAGCACGAACTCAATCTCATCGTTGCTTGAGTTCGGATCGAGCTGCTTGTTGAGCTGCCATGCAACGTCAAGCAGGTGTCCGAATGTGGCGATGTCCTTGCGGACGAGTGCATCGGCCACCTCCCCGGCGACGATGTGAATCTGTTTCAAGGTTGCCATTGTCGAGCGGTCCCGGTTCAGGTACCGCCCGACGACCTGGTGCAGGATGTTCTTGGCCAGCCGGGTGATGCCGGTGTAGTACAGGAGGCTCCTGCCGCCGTTGGTCTTCGGGTCGAGAACGTCGGGCAGCACATAGTGGATGCGCGCATCGGGGACAAAACCGGGCTCAGTCAGAATCATTTTTGTTCCGTTGACGGCTCCGCCGATCTGGTCCTGCCAGCCGCCTCCGGTTGTCAGCGCCTGTTCGAGGCGAAGCACGCTGTAGAACAGCTCTCGCTGGGACAACTCTCTGCCCACGGCGCGCCCAATCGCAGCCAGAATCACCGCTCCCATGATGCTCGACGTACCCAGGCCGCTGCCTTTGGGAATCGCGGCAAGCGTCGTCAGCTCAATCCCTCCGCCAAAATTCTTTAACATCCTTCCCAATCTTCTATTTCCTGCGGCCGCGTCCATTTGTCCCCGGAAACACGACAGCGCCAGTGCCGCCTTGGCAAGGGCAAAACTGCCGGTTGCTTTTCGATAGTCCAGAAGCTCGTCGAAACGGGTGATTTCGGTTCTCGCTCCCTGGTCGATTGAGCTGATGCGAATGACCGGCTCACGGATGATACGAAGGTATGCCTGGATAGGAGGCTGGCCGTTAAGATTGACCGCGGCGTTGACGACACAACCGCCGTGCTCGAGCGAATATGGGGGCGTATCCGTCCAGCCCCCGCCCAAATCAAGGCGGGCCGGCGCCCGCGCCCAGACAATCTCGTCACTGCGCAGAGCACTTCGAGGACGAGTCTGCTCTTTGGAACCGCTGGCAACGATCGCGTTCTCCAGACTCTCGAAGGCAACCTCTTGCGCCCGTCGAGCCCAGCGGACGACGGAAGCCCTCGGTTTCAAATCGAGCCCCAGAGACACCAGCCACTGCCGCTGCGCCGGGCTGAGCAGCCGCTTCAGGCCCGGCAAAACATGCGAAAACAGAGGATCGGTCTCCCGGTAAAGCTCAATGAGCGTGGAACCGAGTGTATGGATGACGCGTGGAAAGACGAGGGATTCTGTCTGGCCGCTGCTGCTGTTTCTGAAATGCCAGTGGGCCGTCGCAAGGATTTCCGAAACGCACGCGGCCGAATCGTCGGCGCCGCTCAGCAGACAGGCCAGCTCAGAGCTCGATAGGCCGCTCTGTGGACGGACCATTTGCCAGAGAGATTGCCGGATCAGTTTGCCGCGTATTCTTTCGCGTCGCTTATAGAAGTCACTGTGGTCGGCCAGCGCCAGAATCTGCTCGAGGTTGTATCGTTCCGTTGTTCGCCATGCCCGCAAGTCCGCGTCACAGGCACCGGCCGGATCGAGCATCCACAACCATCGCTTATACTCCGTCTGAGCTCTCACCGCCGGAAACATTCGCGCGTTCCACAGGCTCCGTTTTGCCGGGGGCACATCCGCCTCCCAGAGGTCTTGCGCTTTGGCGCCGACCGCCTTGAGCCATTCAAACACATCGATGCCGCAGAAGCTTCCGCCCTCCGCCATTGTCTGCTTGAACGTATCGTCCAGATTGTAACACCGAACAAACCAGACACTCCTGCCCCTCGGATTTTTTCCTCTTATAACGTCGAGACACGCCCCCGGCGGCAGAGAAATCGGCTCGTCAATGTCAACGCCGACCACCACATTTTCTCCACCCAGAGTGAGCGACGAACTGATGCGGCAGCCCTCAACCCAGGACGATGTCCCCGTCACCGTGCCGCCGTCAAGGATCTCGTTGTTGATGTCGAGGAAGGTCTGCAAATGAGAGGCTCCACGGTCTTCCTGCAGCAGCCGGATACCGCTGCGGATGATCGCTCTGCTGGTCCCGAAGTCCAGGAAGTCGCAACGCTTCAACAATCTCATGCTCAAGGGCACCGGTGAAAGAGCCTCAAACAGCTTGCCCAGCAGAGTCTCGTTCCATTTGGAACCGCTCTGCATCGCCGATTCGTAATGCCTCGACTTGCGGGCTTCGGCGCCCATCGCACAGCATATCTCGCGATAGAAATCGAGGCCCCGCTCAGTGACAGCGCGGCCCAGAGGTCCGCCCAGAGCGAGCCGGCCGTTTCGGGTCGGGCGCGCGCCGAAAAGCTTGAGCAGTGTAACGGCGGTTCGCCCGTCAAAGTTCATCACGCCGATATCCAGACAGGTCTGGCCGTATGCGTCGATCGCTCCTTCTTGCCTCTGCTGGGCTACAGAAGGTTTCTGAAGGTAGAGCCTCACTTTATCCGCCGGCCCTCTGCAAAAAACGCCGTGCTTGCTCGCTTGCTCGGGCGGAGCATAACAGGCCAGCCCCGTGACCCCTTCGGCAGCGAATTGCGCCTCCGAGGGCTCGAATCTCAACAGCACGTCTCCCGACGTGATCACGACCTGGCCCACGTCGGCGGCCGGCTCGGGCAAAGCCAGGTACGTTGGCAGTTGCCGGTCGAACAAACTGAGGGGAACCACAACGTCGCTCTCACAAGGGACCGGAACAAATATTTTTCCGCATGGACCATACGCAGGCAGCCGTCTCGAATCTCCACCGGCGTGAAGAATGAGAATTCGCAAATTTCTGAGAACGTCCTCCCATTCGTCCGGCTTGGCGGCTTCCAGGCGCCCGTGAAGCGCCCGGCGGAGGACCTCCATGAGGCAGTAAAGCGTGCTGCCTCCGCTGCCGATGCGTTTTCCACCCGGATCCGCTACGACGATGACGTTACGCACGCTGCCGAGGAGCCCCAGGTTCTGCCGGAGTCTCAGTTGCGATTCGTAGGCCCCTGCCTGCGCGTCGTTGGAAGCCGTGACGATGAGGTAATCCCACTGATTTAGTTTCGCACGAACACGCATATTGGTCGCCTTTGCGATGTCAGCTCTCAATAGGATTGCGCCTCAGACTATCGGCAATCGCCTGCAGAGCTTCGTCCAGGCTCGTGCAGGCTTGCCAGCCGGTCGTTTGTTTGATTCGCTCCAGGCTCGGGACACGCCGCATCATGTCTTCTATGGGCCTGCCATAGGCGGCCTCGTAGGGCACGAACTGTTTGCTGCTGCTGCTGCCGGTCATTTCAATGATCTTATCCGCCAGAGCTTCGATGCTGATCTCATGGTTCGTGCCGATATTAAAGACCTGACCCGCGGCCCGTTCGCAGTCCATCAGGCCGAGGATCGCCTCAATGAGGTCGGCCACATAGCAGAAACAGCGCGTTTGCCGACCCGTCCCGTATATCAGAACGGGCTCATTGTTGAGCGCACTTTGAATGAATCGCGGCACCACCATTCCGTACAGGCCCGTCTGCCGTGGCCCGATTGTATTGAAGAACCGGCCGATGATGACATCCAGCCCATACTGTTGGTAGAAGGCCAACCCGAGAAATTCGTCTATTGCCTTGCTGCACGCATAAGCCCAGCGAGACAGCCGCGTGCTGCCAAGCACGATGTCGTCGTCTTCACGGAAAGGAACCGCTTCACTCTTGCCATAGACTTCACTGCTTGAAGCAATAAGGGTTTTTTTGCCGAATTTGCCGGCCGCGTTCAGCACGATTTCCGTGCCGCCGATATTGGTTTCTATCGTACGCACCGGATCTTCTGCGATCAGCTTGACGCCGACCGCAGCGGCCAGATGGAAGATCGCATCGCTGCGCTCGACCAGGGGCTCTACGAGCTCGGCATTGCGGATATCGCCCACGACCAGTTCGAGATTGGAATGCCCCCTGCACGTCTCGATATTCTTCAGCCTTCCGGTGCTGAGGTTATCGATGATGGACACCTGATGGCCGTCTTTGAGCAGCCGTTCGGTCAAATGAGACCCAATAAAACCTGCGCCGCCTGTCACTAATGCTCTCATATAAGCCCCGTCGAGTAGATTTCCATCCCGGCCAGAATAATGATCTTCAGGCAATTATCAACATTGAATATCTGTCGGCGACCGAATCGGTCTGCCTGGACTCCGTCCCCGTCGGCTGCGCGACAAACGCGTGCAGCCTCGCGGCCTTATCCAATCTTTCCAGGGGGACTATTTCTCAGCAGTGCGTAGGGTGGAGCTTGCCCCACCATGACTGCCCCACGGGATCCAGTCGGAGAATCTACGCCTCTACAGCATAAGTATCGACAAATAAAGAACATAGCTTTAGCAAAGACCAAGCGTGCGATTCACCTTCGGTTCCGCAGGGCCGAACGTCGGCAAACTCAAAGCGAGCGGTCCTGCTTAGCGGCACCATACGCCTGAAGGCCCGATAAAAGCGTTATTTCGCAGCCTGAGAATGCCTGCTGAAAGTCAGCCGCGTCGCTGATAAGCGGGCATCTGCGTCTGCTTCAACCGTAATACGAGCAGTACGTCTTGTCGGTTTCCCAGACGGTCACGCGGTGCAGCAATCCCTTCCCGAATTTCCCGACGAGCCGGTTCCATGCGAACACGGCGATATTCTCCACCGTGGGATTGGTCCTGCCGAAATGGTCGAGGTCGATATTCAGGTTCCGATGGTCAAGGAGTTCGATCAGCTCGTTGTCCACAATTCTCTCGAAGTCGCTGATGCTAAAATCGTCCCTGGCGGCCGGCATACTCACCTCAACCTCCGCGACGTAGTTGTGGCCGTGCCCCGTGGGATTCGCGCACTTACCGAAGACTTCGAGGTTCCGCTGCTCGGAGAACTCGTTGTTCCAGAGCTTATGGGTCGCTGCAAATTCAAATTTTTCGCAGAAATAGGCCATATCCAAATCCTTAGTGTCAACAGTCACCGTCCTGAATGGATTGAGCTTCAGGCTGAGCCGGCTCAGCCGGGCCGTCCCGAATTTGTCACTCAGGCGGCTCCGGGCCGCTTCTAAAATCTCAGCAATTGCAGAGAATCCGATATGTCTGGCCTCGCGGAAATCCCGCGTTACGCGCTCCACAAAAAGGGGAACCGCGAACCGACGGATGTTCCTGTCGATGTCGGTGACATTCACGACGAACCCCGTGGCCGGCTCAACGTCGCCGGTCACTTCCACGGATAACTCGAAAAACAATGAGAAGCCTTCACCCGCCGGTTTGGAGACGAACGAATTGAACCCTTTCTCCTGCTCCGTCAGAAAAGGATTGACCGAAAACCGCACCTGCCTGGCCAGCTCGTGCATAAGCGAGGTCCCTCCTACTTGTGCATCAGGCTCAAGACTTCACTGCGGGTTCTTGGATCCCTTTTGAATATCCCGCGCAGCGCCGAGGTCACCATGGATGAGCCGGGCTTTCGTATCCCGCGAATAGTCATGCAACTGTGCGACGCTTCCAGCACCACGGCGGCGCCCTGCGGCTTGAGGCTGTTCATGATGTAATCGGCGATCTGGAAGGTCAGTCTTTCCTGGGTCTGGAGCCGTCGCGCAAAACAATCCACGATCCGCGCCAGCTTGCTGACCCCGAGCACCATCCCGCTGGGCAGATACGCAACGTGCGCCGAACCGATAAACGGCATCAGGTGATGCTCGCAGATACTGTAAAAGGGAATGTTACGCAGCAAAACAATTTCGTCGTAGTTTTCGGTAAAGACCCCGCGAAGATGTTTGTCGGGGTCCTCATACATTCCCCCCAGAAGCTCGGCGTACATTCTTGCCACCCGTTCGGGTGTACGCTTGAGCCCCTCGCGCTGCGTGTCTTCGCCGACGGCCAAAAGTATATCCTTGACGGCTTTTTCGATCTTGTCTGCATCGACCTTCTTGCTTTTCTTAGCCATTGCTCGAATCTTCTCTTGACCAGGTTATTTCTCACCGGCGTTCGCCAGGTTGGCAAGAAACGCCGCCAGCAGTCTCACGCCGAACCCGCTTGCGCCCTCGGCGGCAAACTCCGTGGCTTTCTCGAAGCTCCAGACGCCGGCGATGTCGAGATGGGCCCATTTCTTATCGCCCACGAACTGCCCCAGGAACGCCGCGGCGGTACAGGCCCCGCCCCACCGGCTGCCGATGTTCTTCAGGTCCGCTATTTTGCTCTTCATTTCTTTGGCGTACTCGTCGCCGCTCGGCATGGGCCAGACTTTCTCCCCGCTGCTCTCGGCGGCTTTCTGCAATTGCTCGATCAGCTTATCATCGTTGCCCATCAGGCCGGCCATGTACGTGCCAAGAGCCACCACGCACGCGCCGGTCAGCGTGGCGATATCAATGATGACGTCGCAATTCTCTTTGACGGCATAGCTCAACCCATCGCACAATATCATTCTTCCTTCGGCGTCGGTGTTTTGCACCTCGACGGATTTCCCGCTGAACGTCTTGACAATGTCGCCGGGCCGATAGCTGGTTCCGCTCGGCATGTTCTCCGCCGCCGGGACGATGCCGAGCACGTGCACGGGAAGGGCCAGCTCCGCGACGGCTTTCATCGTTGCCAATACCGTGGTGCCGCCGGATTTGTCCAATTTCATTTCATCCATATTTGCGGACGGCTTGATGCTGATCCCGCCGGAGTCGAACGTTATTGCCTTGCCCACGAGCGCAACTCTCGGCCGGGCCCCGGGGACTCTTACGGACGGGCTATATTTCAGGACGATGAATCTCGGTTTGCTTTGCGAACCCGAACCGACCGCTAACACTCCGCCCATGCCTTTTTCCGCCATCTGTTTTTCATCGAAAACGGTACAGCTCAGCGTCTTCGAGCCGCGAGCCAGATATTTTGCCTCGGCGGCCAATTGCACCGGATTGACAACGTTAGCCGGGCGATTCGCCAGCGTGCGGGCGTAGTTCTGTGCTTTGCCGACAACCACTCCCGCCGAGAGTCCTTTTCGCAGTTTCTGTGTTGTTGCTGAATCCGGGTCGATCAGCTCAACCTTGAGCGAGTCCAGCCGGCCGTCTTCGTTGTCTGCGACAAACTCATCGTAACGATAGCTGCCGAGATACGTCCCTTCGCCGCACGCCCGTCCCATCGCTGAAACGTCAAAATCCGTCCCGAACGCCCTGTGCAGGGCGAAGCTGAGAGTTTTTGCCTTGCACTCTACCGCCTTCCTGGCTGTGCTGGCCGCAGCTTTTCGCAGCGTGTCGAGCGTTGCTTTCTTCTTCTCCCCGAGGCCCACGAGCAAGACTCTTTTGGCGCCGATCCGGTCATTGCCATAGACAACCGCGCTGGTCCCGTTTTTCCCGGTGAAATCGCCCAGCTTCATCAGCCGGCGGATCGCGCCGTTGAGCTTGCCGTCCAGCTCCTTGTTCAGCCTGTCCAGCCCTTTGGCGTCGGAAAACGACCCCACGGCAAGCATATCTGTTTTACACGTAGCGGCATCGACCTTTCTCGTTTTCAACTCGACGCTGATGATCTCCTTCATGTTCCCGGCCTTTTTCCCTTCTTGTCTTCTACTTTTTGGTTTCCTTTGTCTTTGCCCTGTGGCGCAGATAGCTTTCGATGAATCCGTCGAGGTCTCCGTTCAGCACGGCATCCACGTTGCCCGTTTGAAAATCGGTGCGATGGTCCTTGACCATCTGGTAGGGCTGCAAGACATAGCTTCGTATCTGGTTCCCCCAGGCGATTTCACCCTTGTTGCCGTGCAGTTTGGCCAGCTCTGCATCGCGCTTTCGCTCCTCGAGCATGTACAGCCTGGCCTTGAGCACCTTCATTGCCTGGGCGCGGTTCTTATGCTGGCTTCGTTCATTCTGACACTGCACGACAATGCCGCTCGGCTCGTGTGTAATTCGCACCGCCGAGCTGGTCTTGTTCACATGTTGGCCCCCGGCGCCGCTGGCGCGATAGAAGTCGATCCGAATGTCGTCGTCGCTGATCTCAATGTTAATATCTTCATCGAATTCGGGAACGCAGTCCACCGCCGCAAAGCTCGTGTGGCGTCGTTTGTTCGAGTCGAAGGGGCTGATTCGGACCAGCCTGTGGACTCCCATCTCGCACGAGAACTTGCCAAATGCAAAAGGCCCGGCGACCCGCAGCGTGATCGAGCGAATTCCCGCTTCTTCGCCCGGGGTAATATCAAGCTCCTTGAATTCGTACCCGCTCGTCTCGAAATACCGCGTGTACATCCTCAACAGCATACTCGCCCAGTCGCAGCTCTCCGTTCCGCCCGCCCCGGCGTGAATGCTGAAGAAGCAGTTCTTCATATCTTCCGGCCTGGACAATAGCCCGGCCAGCTCGACCTGCTCGCATTTCTTGAGTAGTGCCTCCAGGTCATTTTCCAACTGTCGCAGCTCGTCCCCGTCCGCCTCGGCGGCCGCCATCTCGAACAGCTCCTGAATATCGCCCACTTCACGCTGCATTTCTTCCACAGGTCCAATGACTGCCTTAAGGGCGCTCAATTGAGATACCACGGACTGCGCTGAATCGGGGTTGTCCCAGAAA
The DNA here is from genome assembly GCA_035529475.1 of Sedimentisphaerales bacterium. Lineage (GTDB taxonomy): Bacteria > Planctomycetota > Phycisphaerae > Sedimentisphaerales > Anaerobacaceae. Next base: position 12,434 of record DATKWR010000494.1, read on the forward strand.
CCCGCCTTGGACATCCGTCCCTCCAGCTCGTGCAGTTGGGATTGCTTCGTGGTCAAGTCAAAGCCAGTCCCGGATCTTCTCAACCCGGGCCGACAACTCTGTAATAGCTGATTTTAATTCCGTTGTTTCCATATTTTCACCGGCGCCCTTATATCACATCGAAGCCGAATCCGCAACCCCTAAATGCGCCGAGCGGCCGGTTGCCCGTGAAATGGGGTTTGACGGAACCTTGCAGGGCGGGTATAGTACGGTCATCGTGAGCAGGTCGCGCTTGCTTTGGCTTTGAAGGAGAGTCGTCATGAGATACGTAGCGGTTGTCCTAACACTCATCGGTCTTTTGGCCGGCTGTAGTCCGAGCGGGAAGGCTCCGGCTCAGGGCCGCAACGATGCGCAGAGCAGGAAAGTGCTGGTCGTGACCGGCATAGACTATCCGGGGCACAAGTGGAAACTGACCGCGCCGGTCCTGGCCCAGGCCATAGCCGCGGACAAAAGGTTGGAGGTCACGGTCACGGAGGAGCCGAACGACCTGGCGAGCGACGAGCTTAGCGGCTACGACGTGATTGTCCTGCACTTCATGAATTGGGAAACTCCCGACCCCGGTCCCGAGGCGCGTGCCAACCTCAAGAGTGTTGTTCGCAGCGGCAAGGGCCTGGTGCTGGTTCATTTCGCCTGCGGAGCGTTTCAGCAGTGGCCTGAGTTTGTGGAGCTTGCCGGGCGAGTGTGGGACCCCAAACTGCGCGGACACGACC
>DATKWR010000495.1:0-6098 GCA_035529475.1 Sedimentisphaerales bacterium
TAGGTACAAGTCCGACACCGGGGGCCGCCGAGCTCGTGAGCGAGCGTCAAACAGACACTTTATATCAACTCACGGCCGGCTTGGTGTCGGGTACTACTTACTACTGGCGGATCGATGAGGTGGAGGCCGACGGTTCAACCATCCACACCGGCGACGTCTGGAGCTTCAAGGTGGCAGCCCATCCAGACTATGCGGACGTACTGGGGGCAAGGTTTATCCCCAGTCACTTCACTGCATGGGGTGAGCTTAATCTTTCTTCCGGCCGGAGTATCCATTTCGACACCTCACAGGTCACTTTTTCGATTGATGGCGGAGTTGCACAGAGCGGAGTCCTTGCTCAAACACGAAGGGCAACAGAGACCGCTGTCTTCTGCTTCACAAACATCACGATAGCCAATGGTGTCAGAGTTACCTTAACAGGTGATCGGCCTATAGCCATTCTTAGTCATGCTGATATGACTATCGGTGCCACTTTTGACGCCAGCGGTGGGAATGGAACAAACACTGCGGGCGGTCTGGGCCGGCTGGGCGGCGGAAGTGGCGGTACGGGCCAGATGGCAGGGACTGGCCCCACTGCCGGCGAAGGGCTCGGCGCCGGGGGCGTCCCACCGCAGCTATGGGCCTGGCACGGTGGCGGTGGTGGCGGCTACGGTGGGCCGGGAGGCATGGGTGGAACTGAAGCCGGTTTACCCAGCCCCGGCGGCCTCGGCTACAACACAACAGATGAATTGGAAATCCACCTGCTCGGCGGCAGCGGCGGTGGTGGCGGCTATCACTGGGGCGGTGCCGGGGCCAGCGGCGGCTGTGCCGGTGCCGGAGGCGGCGTTATTGAACTAACAGCAAGCGGCAATATTAACATCCTCTCGACCGGACGAATCTTCACTAACGGGGGCCGTGGGCCCGATGCCAACTGGTGTTCAGGTGGCGGTGGCGGCAGCGGGGGAATGGTCTTGCTCTGCGCAGAAGGGACCGTGAGTCTCGAACGTGGCTCACAGATTACTGCCAAAGGTGGTAACGGCGGCAGTTCTTATAGCGGCGCCGGCGGAGGCGGTGGAGGTGGCGGAGGCGGACAAGTCGCGGTTTACTACTATGCGGGCCTGACAAACAAGGGCCAGATAAGCGCGGCCGCCGGCAGCGGCGGAGTAGGTCCCAGCGCAAATGGCGAGGATGGATATGATGGCAGGATCATCGTGAGGCAGCTTGGCGCTACTCTCAGCGCACCTGCCGAATTACAATTCGGCAAGGTTGAGCGTGGCGACGCCATATCATTGGAATTTTGCCTTGAGAACTTCGATCTTCTACCGGTTGAGGTTGCCTCTATGGCAGTTGGTGGCCGGGATAATGAATATTTCGAGGTAATTTCTCCAATTGGGGCATTTACCGTTGAGCCGGGAGAACCGAACAGGGTCCCGGTCATCGTAAGATTCAATCCCGACCAGGGGCGAGAATACGAAGCCAGGCTGGATATTAACAGCAGCAACAGCCAAAACATGGTCAGACTTCTCGCCGAGTGCATAGCAGGGATCATCCGCCCTGTCGTACATTACAAAATGGATGATGACAACGAACTGACGAAAATCACGGACTCTTCAGGCAGCAGCTTTCACGGGCAGCGGGCGAATATGCGCGCTTGCCATTGGGTTGACGGCAGGTTCAGTGCCGGACAGGCATTGGATTTCGATGGATTTGATGATTATATAAGCATTCCAGCTATGTATCCAACGAGCGCCGTTACGATTGCAATGTGGGTTAAGCCCGATGAGCTCACAGACCGCAGCTACAGTTCACTCTATAGCTGTAACGGCTGGGAGAGCGGCGATATCTCGCTCCGATTCAAGGACGACGGTACGCTCGAATTCGCCGTGTGCGGCAACGCCGGCGGAAACGTCTCCGCAGAAGTGGCCAACAGTATTTACGACCGTTTTGAGGAGCACGCCGGGGCCCATCTTATGGACGCATACAGGGGCTACTGGATTCACCTGGCCGTCGTGTATGATTCGACGGCTGGCACAGCCGATTTTTACGTTAACGGACAGCCAAACGTCCACCGCACTTTTTCAACTGCCCTGCCGGCGAGCTTTGCATGTGGGCAAATTGGCGGGTGGGACGGCGGCGGCATGAATTTCGATGGAATCATTGACGAGTTTTGCATTTATGACTATGCGCTGACCCGTGAGCAGGTGGAAGAATCAGCCAAATTCGAACGTGAGCTTTGGGCCGTCAGGGATATTCACGATTGGGAAAGTCCTTCAACCGTAATCTACGTTGACTGCCTGGCCGGCAATGACACCAACCCAGGCACGCAAGAAGAACCGGTTGCCACTATTGGCAAAGCCCTTGAACTGATTCCGGGGCCAGGTACGAGGGTCTTGGTATATCCGGGCACCTACCGCGAAGCGAACCTGAAGCTCACTAAGTCCGGCACCAGGTTTGAGCCCATCATTATCGAGGCACACGAGCCGGGCACAGTGATTATAAGCGGCTCGGAAATCTGGACCGGCTGGCAAGACATGGGTGGCTCAAAATACACTCACTCCTGGCCGTACGATTGGGGGGACAATACATGGGGCTGGGATTATCCTGAGGGTGTTCCCGACATTAGCAGACGCCGAGAGATGGTCTTTGTCGATGGCGAACTTTACACCCAGACCTCTCAACCGGCGGGCGCTCCCGCCAAGACGTACTGCGTTGACGAAGCTAATGATAAGTTGTATCTATTCCTGCCCGTCGGTCAGAGCCCTGCCGTTCACATGATCGACGTGGTTACAGGTGACGTGCTGTTTAACTGCGGGAGGGACTACTACACGCTGCGCGGGCTGGTCTTCCAGCACGCCAATGTTGCGGTATGGGCGGGGGGCTCACACATATTGATCGAGGATTGCTCCTTCAACTACTGCAACAGTCAAGGGATATACTTAGGATGGGGTGGCTCAGAGGATATTGTCATGCGAAGATGCGCCGGCAATCACAACGGCCTCCGGAGTTTCTACCCCGACCGGCCCATCTTTGATGTGCTGATAGAAGATTGCATCACTAATTATAATAATTGGCGCTTATACTGGGGAGGCGATATAGGTGCGATGAGTATGAAGGCTATGTATGCCAGGCATATGGTTGTCCGGCGCCACGAGGCTGTGAGTAATCTGGCCAAGGGCCTGTGGTTTGACTGCGACAACAGAAATATTGTTGTCGAGGATTGCCTGATGGCCAATAACCTTACTGACGGCATCTGGTCGGAGATTAATCCTGACGGCGTGGTAATTCGCGATTGCATTATCGCTCATAACCAGTTTACAGGCTTGGTCATTGCCAACAGTGAGCACCTGATTATCGAAGACAACAAGATTTTCGGCAACAACTGGCAACAGCTTGGTATGTGGGAGCCGGACGAGTACAGGGATATTGCGGACGAGTTCACGGACCTCGTCACCCATAATCTGGTTTTGAGAAACAACTGGATAATGGGAGAAACTTCATCCGAGAAACTTCTCGGTTGGGAGGGATGGTCGGGGCTTTACTCGACGATGGATTCGCGAAACAACAAATGGTATCGGCCGGGTACGAAAAACGGTTTCTACGTTGGTGGGTCCAACAAAACCTGGACACAGTGGCGGGTACTCGTGCCGCAGGATACCACATCGGTATATCTTGATTCGGCCCCCGATTTGAGACCTCCGACGCCGGATCCACTCGGTTGGCAGACCGAGCCGATGGCGAGCAGCAATACCTCCATTACAATGACGGCCATGACGGCCGCAACGGCGACGGATGCCGGCGGCGTGGAGTATTACTTCTGCAACCTGACGGACCGCAAGCACGATAGCGGCTGGCAGAGGGAGCCGACATATAACGACACCGGCCTTGCTCCAGGCAGGAAATATTTCTACAGGGCCCGTGCCCGTGATACTTCGGGGCAGCGGAATAAAACCTGGTGGTCGGCCCCGGCCTGTGCGATGTCCCGTGGTGCTGCCGCAAACGAACTTCGTTGATGGCGTTGTGCACCTCGTGCGGCTCAGGATGTGCGCTACTGAGAAAGCGGATGAGACGCTCTCAAGTCAGAGCTCAGCCTCAATTCAATTCGTCCGCATCGTGGGCCATCAGCTCGTTGAAATAGGCCGGGACCCTGGTTTCAAAGGTCATCTGCCTGCCGCTAATGGGATGTTTGAACGAAATCGATTTGGCATGAAGCGCGAGGCGCTTTCGCACGTCCCCGGGCCTTCCATATTTTCTATCGCCCGCAATCGGATGTCCCCTGTCGGCCAAATGCACCCGTATCTGATTCTTTCTGCCGGTCAAAAGACTGACCTCCAACAAGCTGAAGTGCCTGGTCTCCTTGAGCACCTTGTACGCGGTATGGGCAAGCTTGCCCTTGGTAGCATCGGTTGTGGAATAGACGACGTAAGCCTTGTTCTCGGCCAGGTACGAGGTAATCGTGTCCTGTTTTTTGGCCGGCCTGCCATGGACCACCGCGAGGTATTTCTTTGCCGTGTCTTTCCACTGGGCCTGCAAACACAGCTTGACTTCTTCGCTTTTGGCAAAGATGAGTACGCCGGACGTCCACTGGTCCAGCCTGTGAACGGTGAAGACCCGGTTTCGCGACTTCAGGCAGCCCTTGCGAACATAATCGGTCAGAATGTAGTGAGCCGTTTTCAGTTTGTTCGTCCGCGTCCCCACCGTCAACAGCCCGGCCGGTTTATCAACCACCAGGATATTCTTGTCTTCGTAGAGTATCTCCAATCCTCTCGGCAGTCGCCTGTAAATCGGGCGTTTTTTTCCGGGCATACTGAGTACGATACTTTCAACTATTCGAAGTTTGCCAAATGTTTCCCTTCCAATTATACTTCATAAGCAGTAAAAGGGATACTCGTTGCAGCAATCAAGGAGAAGACATGGCGCGTGAGAATCTCAACGTTTTCAAGAAGCCTCAATTGGCCAACAGTCGATTACTGCTCGGTTTCTCAGGCTGGATGGACGGCGGGGAGGTCTCCACCGGGACCGTCAAGTGCCTGATCGACAAGGTCGGCGCCCAGAGATTTGCCGAGATCGAGCCCACGGGGTTCTATATCCACAGTTTCCCCGGCTCGATGGAAGTGAACGCCCTGTTCAGGCCGCACACGAAAATAAACGACGGCCTCATTGAGTCCTATGAAATCCCGGCGAACACCTTTTTCTGCAGCGAACAAAGCAATCTGATACTGTTCCTGGGCAAAGAACCCAATCTGTGCTGGGAAGAATACGCCGAATGTGTATTCTGGATGTGTGAAGAATTCGACGTAAAAACGATTTACTTCATCGGCAGCGTCGCCGGCCTCGTTCCCCACACGCGGGAGCCGAGGCTCTTCTGCTCGGTTTCGCATGCTGCGCTGCGGGATACGTTCCAGCACTACGGCGTGAAGTTCACCAACTACGAGGGCCCCGCCAGCATCGTCACTCATCTGACCGCCAAGTGTCCCGCACACGCCGTGAGCATGGTCAACCTCGTGGCCACGATTCCGGCCTACGTGCAAGGCAAAAATCCAAAATGTATCGAAGCCGTGACAAGACGGTTGGCGGGCATGTTGGACCTGGAGATAGACCTCGACGACCTCGGGGCAATCAGCGATGAATTTGAGAAGAAGCTCAATGACGTCGTGCAGGAGCAGCCCGAGCTGGAAGCCAATATCCGCAAGCTGGAAGAGGATTACGACAACGAAATTTTCAACAACGAGATGGGTGATTTGAAAAAATGGCTGGAGCAGCAGGGAATCAGAACAGATTGACGGTCGCTGCGATGCTTTAGCAACACCGCACGGACACCCCAATGCTGCCGGGGGCCGTGCAAAGCAGCGCAGCCCCAGACCAGCATATGTCCTAATGCTAATGCAGAATGCTCTTACGGAGCACTTCTCGGGCGATACAGCCGGATGTCGTCGAAGTACATTTGGCCGGTGCCGCCGGGCAAGGTTGTATTGCCGCGGGTGCCAAAGCCGATCGCGATCCGGTCCACGTCGGCCAGGTTCACGCCCAGGTCCGCGAACGTCTGAAGCGGAATCACCCAGTTCGTCCAGCCGGCGTTCGTGGTTACGTTCACGTCGCCATAGTAGGCCACCGCCGGTGCG